>CAYMTH010000254.1:0-7368 GCA_964393235.1 uncultured Solibacteraceae bacterium
CCAACAAAATCCTCGGCCAGAATCCGCCCGTGCCCGTCGACGGCTTCTGCGTCCGCATCGGCGCCATGCGCTGCCACAGCCAAGCCCTCACGTTCAAGCTCAAGAAGGATGTCCCCCTCGCCGAAATCGAGCAGATGATCGCCGCCGACAACGCGTGGGTCAAGGTGGTGCCCAACACCCGCGAGGCCACCATCCGCGACCTCACCCCCGTCGCCGTCACCGGCACCATGACCGTCCCCGTCGGCCGCCTGCGCAAGCTCGCCATGGGGCCCGAGTATCTCGGCGCCTTCACCATCGGCGACCAGTTGCTCTGGGGCGCCGCCGAACCGCTCCGCCGCATGCTCCGCATCCTGCTCGAAGCCTAACCAACCCAACCGCGCGGCCGGCTAATTGTTGCGGAAATTAGCCGACCGCGCTTCCCACGGTCCTTCCAGAATCCGCAGCTTCGGCCGCGCCGCCCGCAGCGCCGCCAGCCCCTTCGCCGTCACGCCCGTCCCCTTCAAATCCACCACCTCGAGCGCCGGAAACGCAGCCAGCAGCGTCGCCGCCGCGTCGTCCACGCGGTCGCACCCCTGCAGCGTCAGCCGCCGCAGCTTCTTCAGCGACTTCATCTTCTCCAGCCACCGCGCCGTCACGTCCATCATCTTCACCGTGGCAAAGCGCGTCCCCTCGATGCCCACGCCGATCGTCGTGCACCCGAACCGTAGCTCCTGCAGTTCGTTCAGCGTGAGAATCGCCTCCAGCCCCAGGTCGGAAATACTGATCGTCCACACGTTCGAATCCGTGCCCTGCCGCCCGCTCAGGTCGAGGTAGGTCAACGCCGGCATCTGCCGCAACGCCTGCAATCCCGCGTCGCCCAACTCATTCCCGCCGATCGTCAACGCCCGCAGCTTCGGCAGCGACGTCAACCGCTCCAGCCCTACGTCGGTCAGCATCACGGACCCCACGTCCACCGTCTCCAGCGTCGTAATGCCCGCGATGTGTTCGAGCGACGTATCGCTCGCCTTCGTGCCGTGCAGCACCAGCCGCCGCAGCTTCTTCCAGCCCTTCAACGCCGCCACGCCCTCGTCGGTCACGTACTCCGCGAACCGCAGGTTCAGGTCCGTCACCCCGCTCAGCCCCTTCAACTCCTGCATGCCCTGATCGGTCACGCGCGTCAGCGAAAGGTCCAGCGACTCGAGCGCCGCCAGCCCGTTCAACTTCCGCAAATCCGCGTCCGTCACCCAGCTCGCCCGCAGGTTCACCGCCGTGATCTGCCCCGCCGCGTTGCGCGCATACGTCCCGCCCGCGGCCTCGATCCACGCCCCGTCCTCGGCGCCAAACACGCTCAGTCCCAGCAAAAACAGCGCGAAATGCCTCATCGCGTCCTCCGGTTCGGCAGCGCCGAGTCCCGGTCGAAGACGATCCGGCACTCCGGCAGCGCGGCCCGCAACTCGCCGTGACCCTTCTCGGAAATCAGCGTATGGTACAGGTTCAGCGACCGCAGCGTCTTCATTCCCGCCAGCGCGCCCACGCTCGCATCGGTCACGTTCGTGTTGTCGATGCTGAGCTCCGCCACCGCCGGCAGCGCGCGCAGCGCCGCCAGCCCTTTATCGTCGACGGCCGTATAGTCCAGCCGGATGCTCTTCAGCCCCGGCATCGCCGCCAGCGCCTCCGCCCCGCCGTTCCCCGTGCTCGTCCGGAACATCTCGATCTTCTCGAGCTTCGTCAGGCTCTTCAGCGCCTGCAGCCCCT
This sequence comes from uncultured Solibacteraceae bacterium, assembly GCA_964393235.1. Taxonomy (GTDB): domain Bacteria; phylum Acidobacteriota; class Terriglobia; order Bryobacterales; family Bryobacteraceae. Next base: position 1,735 of record CAYMTH010000254.1, read on the forward strand.
GATCGCTGAACCGCACCTGGTTGATGTTCAACTCCCGCAGCCCGCCCAGCTTCCCGATCACCGCCATCGCCGCATCGCCCAGGTCCGTCCCCGCCAAATGCAGCACCTCGAGCCCCGCCAGCGCGCCCAGCGGCTTCACGCCCTCATCGGTGATCTCCGTATAGCTCAGCCGCAAACTCCGCAGCCCGCTCAGTTTGGTTACCTGCGCCAGCGCCGCGTCGTTGATCTTCGTCGCCCCCAGGTCGAGTTCCCGCAGCTTCGGCAACGCCGCCAGCCGCGCCAGCCCCGGCCCTTCCACCAGCGTCCCCGCCACGCGCAGCACCTCGAGCCCCGTCATCTTCGCCACCTGCGCCAGCCCCGCGTCCGACAGCGTCGTGTTGCTCAAATCCAGCACCCGCAACCCCGTCAACCCCGCCACCGCCGCCGCGCCCAGATCGCCCACCTGCGTCGCCTGCGCGTCCAGCCGTTCCAGCCCGCTCAGCCGCGCCAGAAACGCCATCTGCTCATCGCTCACCGGCGTCGTCGACAAATCGACCGCCCGCACGCGCCCCCCGGCCATCTCCACCTTGCCGCCGATCGCCTTCACCCACTCCGCGATCGCAGCCTCCGTCTCGCTGGAAGGCCGGGCCGCGCCCGCGTTCTTCGCCCGCACCGCCGCAGCGCCCACATACTGCACCTTCGCGCCCGGCAGCGCCGCCCGCAGCGCCTCCACGCCGTTGCCCGTCACGCGGCTGTACCGCACGTCCACTTCCGTCAACTGCCGCAGCCCCTGCAGCCGCGCCACGCCCGCATTCGTGATCTTCGTCCGGTACAAATCGACCGCCTGCAAATTCTTCATCTCCGCGATCACGTCCAGGCTCGCATCCGTCGCCGACGCCCCGCGCAGATACAACCGCCGCATCTTCCCCAGACCCCGCAAATGCGCGATCCCCGCGTCCGTCAGCCGCGCGCCCGAAAGGTCGAGCTCTTCCAACTCGGTCAACCCGGCCAGATGCCGCAGCCCCTCGTCCGTCACCATGCTGTCGCGCAGAAGCAGCCGCTTCAGGCCCTTCAAGCCCGCCAGCTTCGCCAGCCCCGCGTCCGTCAGCCCCGTGTTGTTCAGGTCCAGGCTCTCCAGCTTCGTGAAGGAAGAAAAGTCCGCCTGCCGCAGCCCGCACTGCGAGCACCGGATCTCGCGCAACTCCGTCAGCCCCTTCAGCGCCTCGATGGCGCTGTCCCGAAACCCGATCGTCGTCGCGAAGTGCCAGCCGATATAAATCCGCCGCAGCGTCTTCAAGGAAGCCAGCGCCGGCCACGCCTCATCGGCCTTCTCGTTGCCGCCGCCCGGATTCCACACCGGCCCCGGCAGAAACAGGTCCCGCACGTGCGCCAGGCCCTTCAAATTCTTCAATTCCGACGGCGGCATCACCGATCCGGTCAGATCGATCCCCGTGATCTTCACTTCCCCCGCCGGCAACTGCGCCACGTCGCCGATGGGCTGCGCGACGCCTTCAACCGTCACCAGCCCTTCCCAGCGGATCACCCACTCGGCCACGTCGCGCTCGCCCGCCCACGCGGCCGCCGCGAACAGTCCGCACAGCAGAATCTTCTTCATCTCGCGCTACGCCAGCAACTCGCCGACCCGCCGGCTGCCGGTCGGGAACTTCCCGATCCCCGCGCCCACGATGTCGTCGGCCACCGTCAGGTAAACGTCGCCCACGGTGCCCGTCACGCGCGTGTGCCGCCCCTTCGCGATCTTGCCCACGCCGCCCGCCACCAGCATCGCCAGCCCGCTGTTCTTGTGCGGATTCGCCTCGGCGTGCTCGTGAACGAAGATCAGCGCCGTCCGGTCGAACACCGTCGCGTCGCCCTCCGGAATCGACTTCAACTTCGCGATCAGATACGCGAACTCCTCCACGTGCCAGCGGCAGATGTCGCGCAGCACCTTCTGCCCCTCGGCCCCGTCGGCGCCCGCCACCTTGCCCTCGGCGTGCGTGTAGTCGTGGTGCCGCCCGGCCGTGTAGCCCAGCCACGGGAACCGCGAAATGCTCTGGCACTTCGTCAGCATGTAGGAAGCCACACGCGTCTGCCGCGTCGCCAGCGCCTGCGCCAGCAGGTCGCTTTGCAGCTTCGCGATCCGCGGCCAGTCTTTCATGTCGCCGTCGAAGTCCGGCGGCGATACGTGCCGGTACTCCTCCGGCAGCGCCGCGATCGCCCGCTCCAGGTCGCGAATCCCCGACAGATGCTCGTCCAGCCGGTTCTGATCGTCCGTCGGCAGGTTCTTCTTCAATGACGTCGCGTCTTTCGACACCGCGTCCAGAATGCTCCGCTTCCGGTTCACCCAGCCCTCTTCGCGTTCCCCGAACAGCCGGTCGAACAGCCGGTGCGGAATCATCTCCGGCGGCAGCGCGCGCTCATACCCCGCCCAGCTCATGTTCCGCTGCATGCTCTCGCCAAACGACTCCTGCGCCACGCCGATCTGCAGCGACCGGAACCGCGAATCCCCGCCGATCTTCGCCGCGATCACCTGGTCGATCGACGCCCCCGCCGGCCCCCGCCCCGTGAAGTGCGTGCCCGTCATCAACCCGCTCATCGAGTTCGTGTGCCCGTTGCCCTGCCCGTTCGCCGCCGCGTTGTCCACGCCGCTCAGCACGTGGAAATCGCGCCGGTACGCCGCCAGCGGCGCCAGGCACGGCGTCATCCGGTAGTCCGTGCCTTCCTCGGCCGGGATCCAATAGCGCTCCGGAATCCCGTTGCCGTTGAACCACAGCACGAACCGCGTCTCCACCGGCGCAGCCGCCGCGTACGCCGTCCCGTGCGAGTTGAACATCGAAACCAGTGGCGGCAGCCCGACCAGAATCTGGCTGCCCGCCGCGGTCAATCCCTGCAGCATCGCGCGCCGCGACGTTCTAACGCGCTTGGTGATTACGGACGACATGTTCGTTTCCTCCCGAATTCTCACGAGCCAGCATCAACGACAGAATCAGCTCTTTGAACTTGTACCCCGACTTCCGGAAGTCCTCGGTCACCTTCCGGATTACCGGGCGATCCGCGCCCGTCTCGGTCCGCCCCGATATGTAGCGGAAATACTGCTTCACCACGCACTCCTGGCACTGCGCGCTCTTCGCCAGCACCGCGCCCAGCTGCGCCGGCGACGTGAACTTCGAGTCCGGCACCCCCGCCACGAATCCCGCCGCGTCGATCTCCAGCTCCCACGCGTTCTCTTTCTTCTCCTGCCGCCGCCCGCCCGCCACCAGCGTGAACTTCTCCCGCCGCGCGCCCACCGCATCGAACTTCTCCAGCCCGAACCCGATCGGGTCGATCAGGCTGTGGCACGCCGCGCATCCCGGGTTCGTCACGTGCTCCGACAGCCGGTCGCGATTGGTCTGCGGCTTGCCCGGCGAAAACGGCGGCAGATTCGTATTCACGCCCGCCGGCGGATCCGGCACATGCTGGCACAAAAACTGTTCCCGTATAAACAGGCCCCGCGCCGTCGGCGCGCTCTCGTCCGGCTTCGCCGTCAGCGCCAGATAGAGCGCCTGCCCCAGAATCCCGGCCCGCTCGGACCCGGCCGGAAACGGCACCTTCGCGAAGTCCTGCGCCGGCGCCGTGACGCCGTAGATCCCCGCCAGCTCGCTGTTCACATACCCGTGCGGCGCCGTGAACAGTTCCATGAAGTTGCGGTCGCTCCACACCAGGTCGCTCACGAACAGCCGCGCCTCTTCCGCCATCGCCGCCGCCGTCTCCCGCGTGAACTGCGGGTACCGCCGCCGGTCTTTCGAAGCCGTCAGGATGCGGTCGAACCGCAGCCACTGGCTCACGAACTCGTTCAACGACTGCTTCGCCCGCGGATGATCCAGCATCCGCCGCACCTGCCGGCTCACGCCCGCCGGCGTGTTCAACTCGCCCTTCTCGGCCGCCGCGAACAGCGCCGCGTCCGGCATCGTGTCCCACAGCGCATACGACAACCGGCTCGCCGTCGCGTACGGCTTCCACCGCGCGTTCTCCGTCGTCTCCAGCCGGAACAGGAAACTCGACGACTGCAGCATCGCTTCGATCACCAGCTGCGCGCCCTTCAAAAAGTCTTTCTCAACCCCGAACAGCGCCTCGTAGCGCTTCTGTTCCGCCACATCGAGCGGCCGCCGGAACGCCCGCAGCCCGAACTCCCGCACGAACTTCGACCGGCACGCCGGCCCGCCCGCGCAACCCACCACGCCCCGCGTATCCCCGCCCCGCAGCGCGCCCGCCGCAATCTTCTCCGCCGCCTGCGAGTACGATTCGATAAGCAGCGGCGACAGCCCCTGCGCCTGAATCTGGTTCCGGAACCCGTTGACGAAATCCTCCGGCGGGAACCGGTCCGCCGCCCGCGAGTTGTCGCCCAGCAGGTCGCGCACCGTGTTGTTGTACTGCGAATGCGTCAGCCGCCGCAGTTCGATCCGCGCCGCCTTGCGCCCGCCCCCGGCCTCTTCTTCTTCCTTATACGCCAGCGCCCGCGCCAAATCGTCGCCGGACAGCGCGGTCAACCGGTCCACCCACGCACGCAGCGTCGCCTCTTCCGGCGAGCCCTTCTTGATCCGTTCCCCGCCCACATGCGCCACACGCGCCGTCGGCTTTTCCAGCAGCAGCGACTTCGCCGGCGTCAGCCGGTCCACCAGCGTCACCAGCGACTTCCCGAACGCCTCCACCCGCGCCGCCGGCACCTCGCCTTCCGGAAACAGCAGCCGCGTCCCCGCCGCCACACCGTCGGCGTTGTGACACGCCCGGCACCCGGCCTTTTCCAGCACCGCGTAAGCGCCTTTTTCAAAGGACACAGCACTACCCTGCGCCCAACCCACGGACGCGACAAAGGCCAAACTCAAAAAACCGGTCCGCATGGTGCGATAGCGGTTATCATAACCCGCCCCGCGCGCCCCCCGCCACTCACCTCCGCTCCACCCGGATCACGCCCATCTCCGCCCACGGCTGGTCCTGCCCCTGATCGTCCGTCGCCGCCCCTTCCACGACGTACGTGCCCGCCTCCGCCGGCCGGAACTCCAGCCCAAGCGTCAACGTCACCAGCGGACTCGTCGCCCCGCCGCCCCGCGCCGTCGTCACCGGCATCGCCAGTTCCATGTGCCCGTTGCCCAACCGGTGCGGCGAGCCCGGCGCGAACGCCGCCCCATGCCGGCCGTTCACCGGATTCACCAGCGCAAACGTGTTCCCCGCCTGGTCCCACACCAACTCGAACACCACCGTCGATCCCTTCCGCACGCGCATCGACATCGTCGTCAACTCGTGCCACGTCCCCGGCGCCGGAACAATCCATCGATAGGTATAGAGGAACGGCACGCCCGCCGTCACCGCGAGGTCCGGCACGCCCACCTCCCCGATCCCGACATTGTCGTCGTTGCTGATCGTCCCCGTAGCCCGCGCCCCGTTGATCACCGCGCCCGTCGCCCCGGTCAGCGTCACGGTGAACGTCTCGTCCGCCTCCGCCGTCTTGTCGCCGTTCACGGGAACCGCAATGAACGCCTTCGTCTGCCCCGCCGGAATCGTCAAGGTCCCGCTCTGCGCTTTGTAGTCGCCCCCCGCCGCCGTCGCCGTCCCGTCCTGCGTCGCGTAGGTGACCGTCACCGGCAGCACCGAAACCGCCGCCAGCGTCACCGGGAATTGGAA
>CAYMTH010000255.1:0-3118 GCA_964393235.1 uncultured Solibacteraceae bacterium
CGAAACAGCGGAGAGTTTCATGTTGACCTCGCGAAGCGATCGGGTAGTGGACTGGTATTGTACGCCTTTGGGGAGGGGGTTGGGGAGGGGCGGGGGGGCGAAGACCGGGAGCGGCGGTCTATAATTGGGGCGAATGGATGTTCTGATTGCTGACGACGACCCTGCCAGCGCGCAGTACCTGGAACTGGCTCTGGCGAAGCTCGGCCACGCGGTGACGGTGGCTGGAGACGGGGAGGAAGCGATTGCGCTGCTGCAGCAATTCCGTTTCGACGCGGTGGTACTGGACTGGGAGATGCCGGGCGCGGACGGGCCGGCGGTGGCGCGTTGGTTACGGAAGCAGAAAGGGATCGAGGCGACGCCTGTGTATGCGGTGTCGGCGCATGAGGATCTTGCATCGCGACTGGAGTACCGGGTGTCAGGTTTCAACGGACACGTTGTAAAGCCATACTCGGTAAAGGCACTGTCGAGTCTGTTGGAAGGGGCTGCCGGCGAGAACGAGGCTGCCAAGCTGCTGGTAGACGAGGCTGTGTTTCGCAGCTACGCCGACTTGTTATCCAGCGCCGGGATCGATGTCGCGGGTGCGGTGGGCCGGATTCTGCGTGGGGTGCGGGAGTGGCTCGCGGCGGCGGAGGAAACCCCGGATCTATCGAAGGTGCAGCCGATGGCGGGGGAGTGCGCGATCGTGGGCGCGCAGTCGCTGTCGGACGCCTTGCTCCGGCTAAACTCCGGGCCGGGAACTGGTGGGACATACGGGACGGCGTTGCGTCAGGTCGGGGAGATCCTGGACCGGACGGAGGCGGCGATGCTGGAGCTGTTGCCGGGCTAGAAGGCCGGACTGGGGTTCTACTGTGCGCGGAATTGCAATAGTTTTTCAATGTAAGCTCGCACCTCGTGCAGGAGGCCTGTGACCTCGATAGAGTTGGGTTGACGAGCGGCGGACTCCAGGCGGGCGCCGAGTTCGGAGAGGACTGGAAATCCGTAGGCGCTAGCAGTACCTTTCATGCCGTGGGAGAAGCGGATGATTTCGGTCAAGTCACCCGATTGGAGGGATGTGATGGCTTTGGTTAGGGAGCTTTGCAGGGACCGGAGGTAGGAGCCGGCCATAGCGGCGATTTCGGAGGCCATCTGATTATCGACGGCAGCCGGCGAAGAGGGCGCCGCGGCGGGCGCGGGGGTGCGGCGAATGAGGCGGCGGAGGCTGGTTTCGTCGGAAGGAACGGGGACGGGTGCGCCTGCGGCGGCGGAGGAGATCTGGTTTTCGGTCCAGCCGGCGCCGAAGGCGATGCGGCGGGTTCCGGCGGGGAGGAGCGAGAGGGCTGCTTCAAACGGGGCGCCGGGGGAGACGGCATGGAGGACGATGGTGTCGGGGGGCTCGATGCTGCCGGGAGGTGCGGCGCCGGGGAGGAAGACCGTTGTCCGGTAGCCGCGGGAGGCGGGCAGGCGGGCGGCGAGTGACAGGGCGTCGCCGGCGTGTTCGGCGAGGATGAGGACGGTGAGGGGGGACTTGAGCCAGCGCCGGACCGCATCGAGGAGTTCGCCGGGACGGGCGGGTTTGGTGAGGTAGTCGTCGGCGCCGGCGGCGAAGGCTTCGGTGCGGTAGTTGGTCAGGGCGTGGGCGGTGAGGGTAATGATGGGGACGGGGCCGGATTGCGCGGCGGCCTCCGCGGCGCGGATGGACCGGACAATGTCGATGCCGGAGGCATCCGGCAGGAGGATGTCCATGAGAATGAGGTCAGGCCGCGCGAGGCCGGGGGCTGGGGAGGCGACGGCGCGGAGCGCTTCCGCGCCGGAGGCGGCGACGGACACGGAGAAGCCGGCGCGGGTGAAGAGTTGGCGCAGGTAGAGCTGGCCGGCGGGGTTATCTTCGACCAGAAGGATGTTTGCGGAGGAGGGTGCGGGAACGGCGGGGGCCGGGGCATCGGGGGCGATCCGGACGGGACGGTTATCGCCTGGGCGGAGCAGCGCTTCGGTGACGCGGGCGGGTGTCAGGGGATTGATGATCGCCCCTGCGTCGACCGGGGGGGCGGGCTGCGCCATGAAGATGTAGAGGACCGGCACGGAGGGTGGTGGGGTGAAGGCGGGTTGACTGGCGGCCCAGTCGCGATCGACGGCGAGAACGAATGGAATGGGGGTGGCGGCGAGCAGGTGTTCCGCTTCGGCGGGGGTAGCGGCGGGAAGGACCTGGGGGCCGGCGGAGGCGAAGACGGCGGACTGGAAGGGGAGTCGAGCGGGGAGAGAGCACAGGATTACGCGGCGGCCGGCGGCGGTACCGGGGCCGGGGCGAACGCAGGGCAGGGGCGGGAGGGCGAGGGTGAAGCAGGAGCCGCGTCCGGCTTCGGACTCGACGCCGAGGGAACCGCCCATGCGCTCGGCGAGAGCGCGGGAGATGGGGAGTCCGAGGCCGACGCCGCCGGCCTGGGAGACGATGGGGTCGTCGACGCGGTAGAAGGATTCGAAGATCTGGTCGCGATTGGCGTGGGAGATTCCGATGCCGGAGTCGTGGACTTGGAAGGCGAGGGTAACGCGTCCGGTGTCGTCGGACTGCCAGTTGAGTTCGAGATGGACGTAGCCGGACTCGGTGAATTTGATGGCGTTACTGACGAGGTTGACGAGGATCTGGCGGATGCGGTTGGGATCGCCCTTGGCGACCGGGGGCGCGGGGGGGTGGACGGAGAGGTAGAGCTGGAGGAACTTGGCTCCGGCGCGGGCGCGGAGGACTCCGATGGCGGATTCGGCGATGGCGGCCGGGTCGAATTCCTGGGAGTCGATGGTGATGTGGCCGGCTTCGATCCGGGAGACGTCGAGCAGGTCGTTGATGAGGGCGAGGAGGGACTCGGCGCTGACCCAGATGGAGTCGACGGAATCGCGGAGGTCGCGAGAGTGAACCGAGGACCGGAGCATTTCGGAGAGGCCGACGATGGCGTTGAGGGGTGTGCGGATTTCGTGGCTGATATTGGCGAGGAAGTCGGATTTGGCGCGGTTGGCGGTTTCCGCGGCGCGGGTGGCGAGGCGCAACTGCTGTTCGATGGTCTTGCGCTGGGAGATGTCGCGCATGATGGCGATGAAGACGCGGGAGGGCCCGGACCCGGAGACGCCGAGGGAGAGCTCGACGGGAAAC
>CAYMTH010000255.1:3128-7346 GCA_964393235.1 uncultured Solibacteraceae bacterium
GCGCGGGGACACTCCGTGCCGGAGGGGTGCCCCGCGGTGAGCTCGGGGGGGGCGGACGGGGCGGCGGCGCGACCGGCGAGGAGGCGGGCGAGGGCGCGGGAGTAGGTGCCGCGTTTGCGGGTGGGGAAAAGTAGGGAGACCGGTTGTCCGGCGTAGCCGGCGGGGGAGAGGCCGAAGATCCGGCAGGCGGCGGAGTTGGCGAAAAGGATCCTGCCGGATTCGTCGAAGGAGACGATGGCGTCGGCGGCTGTCTCCACGAGGAGGCGGTAGCGTTCCTCGCTTTCGCGGAGGGCGCGATCGGCGAGCCAGCGGGCGGTGACATCGGTGTAGCTCCAGACGCGACCGATGATCTCGTCGCCGACGCGCTGGGGTTGGGTGTTGAGCTCGTAGACAGGGCCGTCGCGAAAGTGAATGACTTCGTGGGCGGAGGCGGCGGGGTGGTCGTAGAGCCAGTGGATGCGGGATTGAAAGGCTTGCGGGTCGAGGGGTTGGTCGAGCACGAGCGGCAGCATGCTGGCGGGCCCGTGGGTTTCGGCGATGGTGCGGGGGATGCGCCAGAGGTCGAGGAAGCGTTGGTTGAAGGTGACGACGTTGCGGGTGAGCGAAGTGACGAGGATTCCGTCGTGAGTCGCTTCTAGGGTGGTGTTGAGAATGCCGAGCAGTTGTTCACGTTCCTTGTCGGCGGCGAGAATGTTCGAGATATCACGAAACGCCCAGATGCGACCGAGGGACCGGCCCTGGTGGATGTGCGGTCCGGAGACAACTTCGAGGGTTCGTCCGTCGAGGAGGTGGCACAGTTGCCGATGCTGGCCGGTGGTGGCTGTCTCCAGGGCGCACCAATCGGCGGTCTGTGATTCGGAATCGGCGAGGCGGGCCAGGAAGAGGTTTCTCCAGTCGGCACGATCGAAGCTGGGGGCGAATTGAAGGAGTTCCAGCCAGCGCTGGTTGAATCCGGCGGCCGTTCCCTGGGCGTCGGTGATGAGGACGCCTTCAGGCGCCGACTCGATGCTGGACTGAATCATGGAAAGGGCGCGGTCCCGTTCGGCTTCTATGCGGCGACGTTCGATGTACTGGCCAATCTGTGTGCTGAGGGCTTCCAGTGTGGCGAGGATTGCCGGGGAGGGGAGGTCTTCCTGGTAGGAAAAAAACTCCATGACTGCCTCGATTTTGCCGCTGCTGCGGATGGGAAAGGCAAAGCCTGAAACGAGTCCCGCCCCGACGGCGACGTCCTGCCGGCTGAACGGTTTGCCGGCGGCGAGTTCGGGCATGGTGAGGAGGGTGTCCGTTTGCCAGATTGTGCCGGGAAATCCGTCGCCGGGGACGAGACGAGTGGCGCGAGAGACTTCGGCGAAATCGGACAGTTGCAGGGAGCGGTGAAACCAGCTGTTGGTGAGTATTATGGAGGCGGAGTATTCCTCTCGGCACCAAAGGCCGCCATAGGCCGCTTTGATATGGGAGCAAATCGTCTCCAAGATTTCATCGACGGCGAGTTCGGAATCGTCGCGTTCGGAGAGAATTCGAGTGACGGCGTAGGCGAGGCTGGCGCGATGTTCTGCTTCCACCCGCTCGGTGACATCGGTCTGGATACCGATGAAGTTGGTGATTTTGCCGTGATCGTCGCGAAGTGTTTGGACTTCAAGGCTTACCCAGAACCTTTTGCCCGCGCGGCTATAATTTACCAACTGGCAGCGAAATGGTTCGCCATTCGCGATCTTGGTGCGCATGAATGCGACGACGGAGGGGTCGGATTCTCTTCCTTGAAGAATTGCTCCGGGTTTCTTTCCGCGAACCTCATCGAGGTGGTAGCCGGTAGCACTAACGAAGCTAGTGTTCACCCAATCGATCCGTCCTTGTCGGTCGGTGACTATGACGGCGTTTTCGGTCAGAGACGCGATGCGGGACAGTAATTTGACCTGCAGGTCACTTTCCCGAACCTGTTTAAGAGCGGTGGCGAGTTCGCGCTTCTGAGCCTCGAGCTTCGCGGCGAGGCGGCGCATGTCTTCGATGGCGAGATGTTGCGACCGGAGGACCTGGAGAAATTCCGGAGTGGTGTCATGAACGGCGAAATCGTCCAGTTGGAGGCCAACATCGCGGAGCATGCCCGGCCTGGGAAGCCAGGGCGAGCAGAGAAACGCAAGCTGCTGTGGATGGCGGGTGGCGACGAGCTGACCGCGGAGGCAGGAGCCGTTCTGGCTAAACCTCCAGAGTACCAACTGGCCGGAGAGGGCAGTGAGGCCGGGAAAGTCCAATACGCCCCGGGGCCGTTCGAGTTCGAAAAGATCCGCAACGTTTGCGCCGGGGGTGGCGTCCGGACAGATATGGCGCAGAGACGGGCCGGTCTGCAGGATGCAGAGATCCCCATTGAACAGAATGTGGAACGGAAACAGGAAGGCGACCTGCGATTCCGGCAGCTCGAGCGCGAGCGGCGCATTACCAGGTGACGAGGAATTCATCGTGATCCGCGCCATCCGACCTGGAGGCGGCCAAGGAAACCGAGACCGGGGTATCGAACATCTGTCCGAGACCTTTCAGCAGTCCGATCACGAATGGGCTCAATCCGGCGCGACGGGAGTAGTAGTGAAGGTGTGCGGAGTGGTCCTGGATGTCCGAGCAGCGAAACTCGGGAGGATCGAGGTGCGGAAGCAGAAGACTGACCCGCTGGTGAAAGTTGGGGAGATTGAGGAGGAACTCCCGAAAGGTGCGTCCGCCACAGGCCATGAGGTCGGGATAGCCCTCGCGGCCTGTCTTGAGGATCCAATGGATACCGAACTGTTCAAGAAAATCAGGAACGAGCAAATTGAGGAAAGCCGCGGCCGAGCCGACGAGCCTGTATGTGATTTCGTCGGGATAGGGGTCGACGCTGACAAAGATGTCGCAGTCGACGTTGGCGTCGGACTTGATCTGCTCCCAGGCGGCATGCCCGTGGGCCGATTCAATCATGTCCTCCAGAGAACGATTGACCATTCCATACATCGCGGATAACCTCTTCCAATTCTAATCGCGCCGATGGGAGCGCGTTGGAAAAGTTAGCAGGCTCGCGCGGCGTGCAGGGCTCGAAGGCGGCGCCAGCCGGCGGGACCGAGCCGGGCGGCGGCGCGGGTGAGTTGGCCGAGACGGCTGGAGATGGGGACGGCGTATTTGCCGCCCCGGGTTTCAAAAGAGCGCATGTGGGCGCGGTAGGTGGACCAGGAAGTGGCGCCGGAGAGAATCTGCGACCAGGAGCGGGGGGAAACGAGGAGGAGCAGATCGCGGTTGAGGGGGCCGCAGTCGAGTTGCTGGAAGAAGAGGTCTTCGATGTCGAAGGCCTGGGGATCGGCGGGGAGGTCCGCGGCGGGGATGGAGTCGAAGGCGGCGAGGATGCGGAGCATGGCGAGGGTGGGAGGGAAAAGGCCGGATTCGCGGGCGGCGGCGAGGAGTTGCGGGGCGGGGCAGTGGGAGAGCCAGCCGCGGAGGTCGAGGAGGTCGCGGAGGATCATGTCGGGGCGGAAGTGGTTGCGGAGGGTATGGTGGACGGTGAGGAGGGCGAGTTCGGGGAGGGGGAGGACGGGGGGCTCGCGGTGGGGGGGGGGGGCGTGGACCGCGCGGGCGAGGAGAGTCTCGGATTGGAAGGCGGGGGCGTGGCGTGGGCCGATGCGCCAGTGGAGGTCGACTTCGACGTTGTGGCGGCTGATGAGGCTGATGGCGAGATTGCCGGAGAAGCCGGGGGCGTTGGCGGCGAAGTGGATGTAATCGGAGAGGGAGCCGGGGAGGTCGGGGCGGAAGCCGTAGGCGGCGAGGGCGTCGACAGCGCGATCGAGGGTGGATTCGGCGACGAGGAGGTCGGTGTCCTGGAGGGTGCGCTGGCGGGGGCCGTCGTAGATGAGGGCGGCGGCGGCGAGTCCCTTGAAGGCGGCGGCGGGGATGGCGGCTTTCTGGAGGACGGCGAGGGCTTCGAGGCCGCCTTGGGCGATGCGGGCGGAGTTGACGAAGGTCTGGGCGAGCAAATCAGAGCTGAGCTGCACCTGGCCGACGCTGCGGTCGTATTCAACGGTGGTGGGGTTGATGGTCTTCGTATTCCCCGCCAGATCGCGAACGGTGCCGCTGATGGTGAGGGGGCCTTCTTTGAGCGACTTGAGCGCCGCCGGCTGAATCACCAGACCCTCCGATGTGCTGGTCAGCGGCAGGGTGTTGGTGCGATCGCTGATGGTGGCGGTGATGTTCTGGGGCAGAACATCCGCA
>CAYMTH010000256.1:0-2803 GCA_964393235.1 uncultured Solibacteraceae bacterium
GGCGGTTCCGAGCGCGGCTACATCGAGGACACGAGCGCGGCTCTGATCCGGGCGACGATCATCGATGATTACCAGTCGATCACGCGCGGCGTCGGGGACCTCGTTAACATGACTGGCGGCGCGAAGCAGAGCCAGTTGGATAGCCTGCATACCCGCATCCTGCAGGACTCCGATACGACCTCGACAACCTATGCGCAGTACGTCGCCTCGAACACGGGTAATGGGAGGCGCGTCATTGCCGCGCCGATCAACGATGGCGGCACGCCGCTTGGGCTGAACAACCGGATCGTGTCGATCGGCGCGTTTTTCCTGGTGCCGACCGGGCAGTACGGCAACGGCGGCAACCAGGCCTGGTGCGCGGAATACATTGGATGCTATCTGCAGGGCAGCAGCAATCGTTGCGCCGTTGGCGGTGGCGGCAACTCGGCCGGAGCTTACGTAGCAAGGTTGGTGGAGTAATGCGACCTGTACTCAGAGAACGGCGGAAGCGGCAGCGCGGGAATGCGCTCGTCGAGTTCGCGTTGGCATTCAGTTTCCTCTTCCCGGCCATCACGGGCACGTTCCAGTTCGGCTATGCGTTTTTCGTCTACAACGAACTGCAGAACGCGGTCCGCGCGGGAGCCCGCCACGCGGCGTTTAAGGGCTATGATTCGGGCACGTCGACGCCTTCGTCGGCGTTTGCCACGGCGGTGAAAAATACGGTGGTCTACGGCAACCCGGGCGGCGGGGCGACTCCGATCGTCCCGAATCTGAGCACGGACAACGTCAGCCTGACGGTGACCTTCGTCGGCACCGCGCCGGCGCGCATGACGGTCGCCATCCAGAACTACACGATCAGCGCGTTCCTCACTTCGTTCACCATCAACAAACCATCAGCCACATTCAACTATGTAGGTGTCTATGCCCCGTCCGGAGCTATCTGACGTATCGCCGAACCGCCGGCGGAAACAACGCGGCGCCGCGATGCTGGAAGGCGGACTCACGCTCGTCGTCTTCGTCTCGTTTTTCCTTGCCGCGGTCGATCTGGCGCAATTAATGATGGTGCACCAGTCGCTGACGGAGCGCGCCCGCTGGGCGGCCCGCCGCACGGCGGTCAGTTGCTGCAACGTCGATATCGTCAAGAACCGGGTGCGGTACGGCCAGGATACTCCGGCCAACGGCCAGCTGCCGATGTACGGATTGACCAGCGACAACGTCCAGGTGTCGTTCGCCGGGCAGAACACCCCGGATCAACGTCTGAACATCACGATTTCCGGTTTTACCTACCGGGCCTTCACCCCCATGCTTTCGGGGACGTTCAACGGAATCCCGATCAATGTTTCGATTCCGCTGGAACTGCCATAGCGACCGCGGCGGGGGCTGCGGTACACTCTTAAAAAGGTAAGGAGTTTTCATTGGCTAACGACAGCAATCTCTACAGCGCCGAATACATCGGCAGCGGCACGTTCATCATCAAGAAGCCGAAGCGGAACGCCCGGAAGCGGCGCCAGTCGAAGTTGAAGGGGCCGAAGCCCGGCATGCGGAAGTAGTTCTCCCCCCTCTTTCCCTCCTTTTTTCCTTCCATTAAATTCACTCAGCCGGTGGTCCATTTGATCTCGTTCGCGTATGATCAAATGCGGCCCCGTGGCTGAGCGGCTCCACCCAGGAGTCCGGCCGTGGTGTCGAATTTGGACTCTCTTCCCTTGCTAAAGGACTGATATGCTCGACCCGAAGAAGGCGTTTCATGGCGTGTTCGGCTTTCCCGTCACGCCGTTCAAGAAGGATCTGTCGCTCGACCTGGCGGCGCTGGAAAAGAACTGCGACTGGATGGCCGGTTTCCCGTTCTGCTCGCAGGTGATTGCCGGCGGGACGGGGGAAGTCTACTCGATGACGCCCGCCGAATCGGTTGAGTGCGTGCGTACCGCCGTCAAGGCGATCAACGGCCGCATGCCGGTCGTGGCCGGTGTGGCTTACAACACCGCCATCGCCTGCGAAATGGCCCGCGAGATGGAAAAGGCCGGCGCCGAGGCCCTGCTCGTCATGCCGCCCTACTACATCAACGCGCCCGAAGAGGGGCTGATCGAGTACTTCGCGGCGATCGGCAACAGCTGCGGCCTGCCGCTCTCGTTCTATACGCGCGACTGGGCGGCGTTCACCCCCGCGCAGGTACAGCGCCTGCTCGATCGTGTTCCCTCGCTCCAGATGTGGAAGGACGGGCAGGGGGATATGCGGAAGTATCAGCGGATTATCTGTGAAGTCGGCGACCGCATCGCGTGGGTCGGCGGCATTGGCGACGACTGCGCCCCGGGCTACTTCGCGGTCGGCTGCCAGGCCTATACGTCGAGCATCTCGAACATCGCGCCGAAGCTCTCGCTGGCGATCGCCGAAAAGGGCCTCGCCGGGGACTTCAAGGGCCTTGCCGACCTGATGCACAAGTACGTGCACCCGCTCTACGCGCTGCGCGACCGCAAGAAGGGCTACGAAGTGTCGATGATGAAGGCGGCGATGGAGATCCTCGGCCACCCGGCCGGTCCGGTCCGCCCGCCGCTCGTCGACATCAACGACGCCGAAATGGCCGAACTCCGGAAGCTGATGGAAGTCTACGCCGACGTGCTGTAGACCATCGGAAACAAACCCGATTCCCACGCCCGGCCGGCGCCCGCCCGCCGGGCGTTTTTCGTCTGCACCGGCCGGCGCTGATACAATACAGGATTACTGCGTGAGTCTCCGTACCGACAGCGTCGTTGCCATCTATCCCGGGTCGTTCGATCCCCTGACGAACGGCCATCTCCACCTGATTCATCGCGGGCGCCGCAGGGTCGGC
>CAYMTH010000256.1:2813-7321 GCA_964393235.1 uncultured Solibacteraceae bacterium
AACAACGAGGCGAAGCAGCCGCTTTTCAGCGTCGAAGAGCGCATGGAGATGTTGCGCGAGGCCGTCGGCGGTATCGACAATATCGAAATCGAGAGCTTCGACGGACTGCTGGCCGAATACGCCGCCCGCCGCGGCGCCAGCGTCATCCTGCGCGGGATCCGCGCCATCTCTGACTACGAGTACGAACTGCAGATGGCGCTCATGAACCGCCGCCTCCGGCCCGACATCGAGACGATGTTTCTCCTGGCCGGGGAAGGGAACTCGTTCCTGAGTTCCCGACTCGTGAAAGAGGGTGCCCGTCTCGGCGGGAATGTGTCCGGACTTGTCCCCGAGGCAGTGGAGCGGCGCCTGGCCGCCCGCTACGCTGTCACCGAATCCCCCAAATAAGGTGTAATGAAAGAATGAGTTCCCCTGTGCAAGCTGCCAAGCTTACCGTAGCCGATAGGATGTCGACGATCAGCGTGTCGTCGACGATGAAGGTCGCCGCCGACGCCGACCGCATGCGCCGCGAGGGCATCGACGTCGTCGACTTTGGCGCCGGCGAACCCGACTTCCCGACCCCCGACAACATCAAGCAGGCGGCGTTCGACGCCCTCAACAAGCACTTCACCAAGTACACGCCCGCCGGCGGCACGCAGGAACTGAAACAGGCCATCTGCGAGCGGCATAAGCTCGACTACGGCACCAACTACACCCCGGCCGAGTGCGTCATCAGCGTCGGCGGCAAGCACGTCATCTTCAACGCCATGCAGGCGTGCATCAACCCGGGCGACGAAGTCATCATCCCCGTCCCCTACTGGGTCACCTACAAAGACGTCGTCAACTTCGCCTACGGCAAGTGCGTCTTCGTCGAAACCGACGAATCGAACGGCTTCAACCTCACCGCCGAGATGATCGAAAAGGCCATCACGCCCAAGACGAAGATGGTCATCATCAACTCGCCGTCCAACCCGTCCGGCGCCGTTCTGCCGAACGACGAGTTCATCAAAATCTTCCAGTTGACCTCCTCCAAGGGCATCTGGCTGCTCACCGACGAATGCTACTGCCGCTTCCTCTATGACAGCGAGCCGTTCTCGATCGCCGCGCAGCCGGGCGCCAAGGATTCGGTCATCGTCGCCGGTTCGCTTTCGAAGACCTACGCCATGACCGGCTGGCGCATCGGCTTCGCCCTCGCCCCCGCCGCCGTGGCCAACGCGATGATGAAGCTGCAGAGCCACTCGACCTCGAACCCGACCTCGATCGCGCAGAAGGCCGCCGTCGAAGCCGTGAAGGGCCCGCAGGAAGGCGTCGCCGCCATGCTCGCCGAGTACCGCAAGCGCCGCGACTATGTGATCGAGCGCGTCCGCCAGATCCCGGGCGTCACGCTGCAGGTGCCGCAGGGCGCCTTCTACGTCTACCCCGACATCAGCTGCACCTTCGGCAAGGGCGGCATCAACAACACCATGCAGTTCTGCGAGAAGCTTCTGGCCGAGGCCCACGTCGCCGTGGTTCCCGGCGAGGCGTTCGGTACGGAAAAGCACATCCGCATCAGCTACGCCACCTCGATGCAGGAACTCGAGCGCGGCCTCGACCGCCTGCATAAGTTCATCGTCGAACTGCAATGAAGCCCATCCGGCTCGAACCGCGGTTTGTGGAACGCGTCTGGGGAACCACGGAATTAGCGCCGTGGTTCCCCGACGCGTCTGTAAAGACGGGTGAAGTCTGGTACACCTCCGACGATAATCAGACCTCGGAGGGCGTCTCCCTGCGCGCGCTCATGGAACGCGATGGGGCCCGCCTGCTCGGCACCGGCGTCCAGCCGGCCTTCGGCGGACGATTCCCGATCCTGGTCAAGTTCCTGTTCACCAGCGAGCGCCTTTCGGTGCAGGTGCATCCGGACGACGAGTACGCCAATCGCAACGAGGAATCGCCGGGTAAAACCGAGATGTGGTACGTGCTCCGCGCCGCTGCGGGCGCCACGATCGCCGCCGGTTTCCGGCAGACGCTGCACCCAGAGCAGCTGCGCCAGGCCGTCTACGAAGGCTCGGTTGCCGAACAGCTCGAATGGTGGCCCGCTTCCGCTGGACAGACCTATTTCATCCCGGCCCGCACCGTGCACGCTGTCGGCGCCGGCATCGTGATCTGCGAGATCCAGCAGAACTCCGACATCACCTACCGGCTCTGGGACTACGGCCGCCCGCGCGAGTTGCACGTCGAGAGTTCGATGGAAGTGGCCGACCTCGGTCCGCATCCCGGACCCGCCTCTCCCGTTCCTTTCGGCGGCGGCGAACTGCTGGCCTCCTGTCCCTACTTCTCCACCGAGCGCATGGACTTGAACGAACCGGTTGAGTGGCATTCGGACTCGGAGCGCTTCCATCTCCTCATCGCCACCCGCGGCTCGGGCGTCATGACCTCGGGCGGCGGCGAATGGCACATCCGTCAGGGCGATTGCTGGCTCATCCCCGCTCTCTGCGGCGCCTACCGCATCGACGGCGCGGATCTGGAAATATTGCGTGTGTACGTGCCCGCCTGAGCTAAAATTGAAAAAGCTCTGGCGCGGCCGGTAGTCAGGCGCATGCGCTCTTCATCTGCACTTGTATTGATCCTGTTGGCGACGGCGGCGCTCACGTCCTGTTCGGACGGACCTGAGCCCGCGTCCGCGATCGGCGAAGCCTTCGCCGGCCCGATGACGCTCAACATCCGCCAGGAGCTCAGCCTGAAATCTCCTGTTGTGGCCACCGTCAAGCACGGGGAGAAGCTCGAGGTGCTCTCGGTGCGCCGCCGCTTCATGCGTGTCCGTACCGCCGCTGGCGCAGAGGGCTGGTGCGATAGCGAAAAGCTGCTGACCACCGAGCAGATGGCGCGCCTCCGCGCCGTCGCCGAGGTCGCCGCCAAGCTTCCGTCGCAGGCCGAAGCCACGGTTTACGACGCGCGGAACGTTCATACCGAGCCGCACCGCCAGGCGCCGAGCTTCGCCATGTTGAAGGAGGAGGAGCGCTTCCAGGTCCTTGGGCACAAACTCGTTCCGCGCGGCCCGTACGAGTCCGAGGTCACCAAGAAGATCGAGAAGGCCAGTGCGCCGCAGCCGCGCAAGAAGTCGGCCCGTTCGTCGAAGAACAAGGACCGCCGACGCATGGACGGCGACGTCGAACTCCCGCCGATGCCGCCCGGCCCTCCTGTCCCGGCCAACTGGCGGGAACTCTCCTTCCGTAATCCCGTCGAGGAGGCGCCGCCCCCGCCGAAAAAGGAGGAGAAGTCCGCGCTCGCGATGCTCATCCGCCAACCGCAGGAGCCGCCGAAGCACGAGGACTGGAGCCTCATCCGCACGAGCGACGGGCGCGCCGGCTGGATTCTCACCCGGTCGATGACGATGACCATCCCCGACGATGTCGCCCGCTACGCCGAAGGCCATCGCATCACCTCCTGGTTCGCACTCGGCGATGTGCAGGACGGCGAAGAGGTAAAGAAACACTATCTCTGGACCACCATCACCAAGGGCGGGGAACCCTATGAATACGATGGCTTCCGCATCTTCGTCTACAACGCCCGCCGCCACCGTTACGAGACCGGCTACCGCGAAAAGAACGTCCGCGGGTACTTCCCCAGCGCGCTCCATGCGGTAGAGGTTACTGAGGGCCGCAAGACCCGCACCGTGCAGGGTTTCTCGCTCGTCGTTGAGGAAGAGGACGGCTCGCTGATGCGCCGCACTTATTCGTTTGAAGGGTATCGCGTCCGTCTCATCAGCAAGACCCCGTGGACGAAGCTGGAAGATCCGCTCGACCTGAAGGCGCTGGCGATCACGCAACCGGCCACGCCCAAACAGGAGCAGGAGCCTGGATTGTGGGACAAGATGAAGAAGAAGCTGCCGTGGAATAAGAAGTCCTGACGCGAAATCTGGGACAATCCAGCTATATGCGGCGCAGGGCTTTTTTGACGGCTATGGCCGCGGCGTGGAGTTCCGCCGCGGGATCGAACGCGATTGGAGCAACCCGGATGATCCGACCGAAGGTTCTCAAAAAGGGCGACACCGTCGGCCTCGTCACCCCGGCCACCTATGTCTCGTCTCCCGACGAGATCGCCACGGCCGTCCGGACGGCCGAGTACTTCGGCCTCAAGGTGAGGATGGGCGCCAACGTGCGCAAGCGCAACGGCTATCTCGGCGGGTCGATCGCCGAGCGTGCCGCCGACATCAACGCGATGTTCGCCGATCCGGAAGTGAAGGCCATCTTCGCCATCCGCGGCGGCTACGGCAGCGCGCAGATCCTCCCCGCCCTCGACTCCGGACTCATCGCGCGCCACCCCAAGATCTTCCAGGGCTACAGCGCCATCACCGCCATGCACCTGGCCATCCACCAGCGCACCGGCCTCGTCACCTTCCACGGTCCCGTGATGCTCAGCGGCTTTTCCAACTACACCATCGAACATTTCCGCCGGGCGCTGTTTGAAACAAAACCGGTCGGCGCGGTCACGAACCCGGTTGAATCGAACCCGCTCCGGCCCAATCACACGCTCCGCGCCGTCCGCGGCGG
>CAYMTH010000257.1:0-7318 GCA_964393235.1 uncultured Solibacteraceae bacterium
AGGCGAGGGCCCTCCTCCCCCCCACCCCCCCCCCCCGACCTCCGCGAGACAGTTCCGGCCGCCCGCGCCCCGCGCCCAACAGCGCCCCCCCCTCTCTCCACCCGCACCCACGCAGACGGCCACCCAGCCCCCCACGCCTCCGCGCCTCGTCCAACCCGCACCCCCATCGGCCTCCGACATGCTCGACATCCTTCCCCTCGCCCCCGACAACGACTCCCTCGACCAGATTCGCACCGACATCGGCGACTGCCGCCGCTGCCGCCTCTGCGAACAGCGCAACAAGATCGTCTTCGGCTCCGGCAACGAACAATCCTCCCTCGTCTTCGTCGGCGAAGGCCCCGGCGCCGACGAGGACGCCTCCGGCCTCCCCTTCGTCGGCCGCGCCGGCCAGCTCCTCACCCAGATGATCGAAGGCACCGCCTCCAAGGAAGGCATCGCCATCAAACGCCCCGACGTCTACATCTGCAACGTCGTCAAGTGCCGCCCCCCGGAAAACCGCACCCCGCAGCCCGACGAAATGGAGATCTGCGGCCAGTTCCTCTTCCGCCAGCTCTCGGCCATCAAACCCAAAGCCATCTGCGCCCTCGGCTCCACCGCCGCCAAGGCCCTCCTCGGCACCAAAGACGGCGTCACCAAACTCCGCGGCAACTGGCAAAAATGGCGCGGCATCCCCGTCATGGTGACCTACCACCCGTCTTACCTCCTCCGCCCCTACAACCAGAACGCCAAGCGCGAAGCCTGGGAAGACCTCAAAAAGGTGCTCCACTTTGTCTACGACTAATCGGACCGCCCATGTTTGACAACTTCTACGGCAACGCCCCCGCCTGCGACGTCCTCGCGCAGATGATCTCCGGCAGCCGCATCCCCCAAACAATCCTCCTCTCCGGCCCCGAAGGCATCGGCAAAGCCACCCTCGCCCGCCGCTTCGCCGGCCGCCTCCTCGGCAACCCTGAAGCCATCGAAAAGGACGACCTCTCCCTCCCCCACAACCTCGAAACCATCGCCGAGCGCGAAAAAATGCCCGCCGACAAGCGCAACGACGATCCCCTCTTCTTCAACTCCCACCCCGACTTCGTCACCTTCTGCCCCGAAGGCCCCCTACGCCAGATCTCCATCACTCAGATGCGCACCCTCAAGGAGCGCGCCCAGTTCGCCCCCCTCAAAGGCAAACACCGCGTCTTCCTCATCGACCAGATCGACCGCGCCAACGAACAGGCCGCCAACTCCCTCCTCAAAATCCTCGAGGAACCCCCGCCCTACCTCATCTTCATCTGCACCGCCACCAACCCCTACGACCTCCTCCCCACCATCCGCTCCCGCTCCGTGCCCCTCTACCTCAGCCGCCTCAACCCGGGCGAAATGCAGGACTTCTCCCTCGCCCGCAGCCTCGACAACGCCAAACGCCGCATCGCCCTCTCCGCCGGATCCCCCGGCGCCGCCGCGTCCCTCGACCTCGCCGCCTACGACAAACGTCGTGCCGCCATGCTCGCTCTCCTCGGCGCCGCCTCCGGCGTCCTCCCCTGGGGCGACTGGGCCAAACAGTCCGAAGCCCTTAACGCCGCCCGCAGCGAAAAACTCGAAAACTACCTCAAGATCCTCTATCTCCTCCTCGAAGACCTCCTCTGGCTCCGCTATAACCCCAAAACTCCCCTCAAAAATTTCGACATCCAAAGGGAACTGGAAGGCATTTCCCGCGTCATTGAATTTGAGTGGATCCGCAAAGCCGTCCGCAAAACCGATGAACTCCTCGACCTCCTGCGCCGCAATATCCAGCGCGGCATCGCCCTCGACGCCTGGGTCGTCGAACTTCGCCGCTAACGCCGGTTGCCCGTCACCGGTCGTTGTGATTGAATAACGATAGTTAACGAGTCGGGCCGCTCCCCATCCCCCAAGCGAAAAAACTATGTCCCTATCCCGTCCCCCTGCCGCCAGCAAAAAACCGGTTCCGCCGGACCAGACGAACGCGGAAAACTTCTACTACATGAAGCAGATGCAGGCGAAGACCCCCATGGTCATCGTCCTCACTGACGGCGAGGTCATACAGGGCGTGATCGAGTGGTATGACAAAAACTGCCTCAAGGTGAACCGCGAAGGCGCACCCAACCTCCTGCTGTTCAAAGGCAACATCAAATACATGTACAAAGTGGGCGACTAACTCCGTCACCTACCCCTGAGTCTTCGTCCGCGCCTTCATCTCCAACCGGTGCCGCCGGCGCTCCCCCGCGTCCTCATACCGCCGCCGCTCCTCGTCCGTCTCCGGAATCACCGGCGCGATCGGCACCCGGTTCCCCTCTTTGTCAATTGCGACAAATGTCAGATATGCCGATGACGTGTGTTTCACCTCCCGCGTCCGGAGGTTCTCGACGAAGACCTTCACACCGACCTCCATCGACGTCCGGAACACCCGGTTGACCTGCGACTTCAACACCACCAGCTGTCCGATATGGATCGGGTGCAGAAACGTCATGTAGTCGACCGATGCCGTCACCACCGGCGTCCGG
The DNA here is from genome assembly GCA_964393235.1 of uncultured Solibacteraceae bacterium. Taxonomy (GTDB): domain Bacteria; phylum Acidobacteriota; class Terriglobia; order Bryobacterales; family Bryobacteraceae. The sequence goes on from CAYMTH010000257.1 coordinate 2,502, forward strand.
GCATGCCGCACCGCCGCCAGCGATCCCGCCAGATCCACCAGCGCCATCACCTTCCCGCCAAACAACGTTCCCAGAGTGTTCGCGTCGTTCGGCAGCGCGAATTCCGACATCTCCGACATCGACTCCCGGACGGGACGCCCGGCTATCTCTTCCGACATACCTTGAGTGTAACCGCCCCCGGTTACACTGAGACTATGAGTTCTCGTGCCAATGCCCTGCGTGCCCTCCTTGAACAAGACCCGAAAAACTCCTTCGCGCGCTACGGCCTCGCCCTCGACCACGCCAACAACGGCGATCTCGAAGGAGCTGTCACCGAATTCCGCACTGTGATCGCCAACGATCCCAACTACTGCGCCGCTTACTACCACGGCGGCCAGGCGCTCGAAAAACTCGGCCGCCTCTCCGATGCCGCCACGCTTTACCGCGAGGGCATCCAGGCCGCCACCCGCGCCGGCGACGGCCACACGCGCTCCGAACTCGAAGCCGCCCTCAGCCTCATCGCCTGATTACTTCGACATCGCCGCCAGCACCATCCCCAGCGCCCGGTTCAGTTCCTCGGCGTGTGCCGACATCCGTGCCGACGCCTCCAGCAACTCCGCCGCCGTATCGGTAGTCTTCCGCGCCGACTCGCTCACCGCGTGGATGCTCTCGGTCACCCCTCGCGTCTCCTGCGCCGTCGAGTGGAGACTCTGGTTGATCTCCGCCGTCGCCGCCCGTTGCTCGTTCATCCCCGAAGTGATCGACGATGAGATCTGTCCCAACTGCCGGATCGTCTCGCAAATCGTCTCGATCACCGTCCCGGCCTGCTCGGCCGTTTTCTGAATCGCCGCCACCTCCGCGCCGATCTCCTCGGTCGACTGCCCGGTCTTCCGCGCCAGCGACTTCACCTCCGACGCGACGACCGCAAACCCCTTCCCCGCTTCCCCGCTCCGCGCCGCTTCAATCGCCGCGTTCAGCGCCAGCAGATTCGTCTGCTCGGCAATCTGCGAGATCAGCCGCACCACCCCGCCCACCCGTCGCCACGCACCCATCAACGCCGCCATCACCACCTTCGTCTCTTCCGCGTAACCCTCCGCCTTCCGCGTCACCGCCGCCGAATCGTTGGTCTGCGCCTCCACCGCGCGGATCGACCCGGCCAACTGCTCCGTCGCCGCCGCCACGATATCGACGTTCCCCGCCATCATCTGCGCCGCCGTCCGCACCGCCTCGCTCCGCTCCGACGCCGCCTCCGCCCCAAACGCCAACTCGCCCGCCATCACCCGGATCCGTTCCGCCGATACCCCCACATCATCGGCCACTTTCCGCAGGCTTCCCTCCACCTGCCCGGCCGCCTCCGCCCGCGTCTTCTCCATCTGCGCCAGCGCCTTCGACTGCTCCCCCATCCGCACCACGCCCGCGTTGATCACCCGCGCCGCCTGTTGAAACCGCCCCCGCATCCCCCGCACAATCATGTGCCGGAAATACTTCCCCTCGCTCGCGTACTCCAGCGCCGCCTCCGACTCCCGCACATACGAATCCACCATGTCGAGCAGGTGATTGATCGACACCACCAGCCGCCGCATCTGCGGATCCGGCTGACTGTTCGGCAACCGCGGCTCCAGGTCCCCCTTCGCCGCCGCCTCGCACAACTGCACCACGTCTCCTAAACAGACCTCACGCATGGATCCCCTCCAGCGAAAACACAAACTCGTCGTAACTCAACCCGGCCGATTTCAACATCTCCACCAGCCGCGCCAACCCCGCCGCCATCGCCTCGTCGCTCCGCTGATACCGCGACTCCACGCTCCGCAACTCCCGGTAAATCCCTTCCATCGTCCGCACCGCCTCCCGGCTCGCCGTCCGCCGGTTCGAGTGATACCCGACGATCTTCCCCGCCCCATCGTAGGTCGGCGTCACATGCGCCAGCACCCAGTAATGATCCCCGTTCTTCGCCTGGTTCACCACATAGGCGAAGATCTCCCGCCCCGCCGAAATCGTGTCCCACAAAAACTTGAACACGCACATCGGCATGTCCGGATGCCGGATCAGGTTATGCGGTTGCCCCAACACCTCCGCCTCCGTGTACCCCGCCACACGCAAAAACACTTCATTCGCGTAGGTAATGATCCCCCGCCTATCGGTCTTGCTGACGATAATCTCATCGTCTTCGAAGAACTTCTCGGTTCCCGTAGGTTGCGTTGCCAGCCGTCGCATGATCTCCTCACGCTATTCATCGGCCTGGCGAAGAAATCTTTTATGCAGGATTTATCCGACCGCCCCCGTCAACTCCGCCGCCGCCGCCAACTCCGCCTCATACAGCCCTCCCATCCGCCGCGACACCTCGTCCAAAAACAGCGCCGTCTCCCGCTCGTCCCACCCCAGTCGCACCACCGGCAACGACGACCCCGGCCGCCGCAGCGCCGCCCGCAACTCCGGAAACGGCAGCAAAAACTCCGCAAACTCCGTCCACGCCGCCCCCAGCTTCCGGTACGTCCCCGCCACCTTCCCAAGCCCCTTCTTCCCCGTCAACTTCGCCGCCTCGTCCAGCAACTCCGCGTACAAAGGACGCATCAAACCGCCCCCCGTCCCCCCCTCGATCGACTCGAACACGTCCCGCATCGGCCCCAGCACTTTCTCCCCCGGAAACACCACCGGCCAGGCTTTCTTGTTCTTCCGCCCGTTCACCAGCCCCACGCCCTCCTTCAACCCCGGCAGGTTAAACGTCCCCAGCCGCGGCTTCGCGAAATCCTGCGCCGTCTCCGCCAACCCCGCCAGCGCCGCCCCCTTCCAATCCAACTTCCCCTTCACCTTCACCGTCATCGTCCGGTTCTTCAACGAACACACCCGCGCCCGCGCCGCCGTAAACTCCTCCAACCCCACCGTCCGCACCGAAATGTGGTCGGAATAGCTCACCCGCTCCCCCGCCACCCCATGCACCAGCACCGTATACATCCCGCACGTCGCCGTCCAGTTATGCGTCATCGCCAGCCCCAGCGGCGTCGTCCACGCCACCACCGGCTTCCCCGTCGCCAACCCCGCCTCCAGATTCCCCGCCGCCGCCTTCTTCCCCGTCGCCTCCCGCATATCCGTCCCCACGCCCAGCCGCGCAAACGTGTCGACGTACCACGCCCCGTTCGTCGTCATCAGCTTCACCCGCGGGATCATCTGCACCCCGGACCCCAAATCGGCCCCGTAATTCGGCACCGACGGACAAAACTGATACCCTGCCGCAATCCCCCCGCCCACGCCGAGACACATCGCCTCGCTCGCCTCCACGCCGTGCGCCGCCAGCAGATTCCGCACATTCGCCGTCTCAAAATGCGCTCCCGGCGCGAATCCAGCCATACCATCCTCCTAAGTGATCAATTGCTTCACCGGATGCCCGTATACGTCGGTCAACCGCATCTGCCGGCCCTGGTACGCGTAGGTCAACCGCGTATGGTCCATCCCCAGCAAATGCAGAATACTCGCATGCAAATCATGGACTGTCAATACTTGTTGTTCTGCAAGATACCCGAAATCGTCCGACGCCCCGATCGCCTGCCCCCCGCGAATCCCCGCCCCCGCCATCCACAGGCTCTGCGTCCCCGGATTGTGATCCCGCCCCAGCCCCCGCTGCGAAATCGGCATCCGCCCGAACTCGCTCTGCCAGATCACCAGCGTATCCTCCAGCAGCCCCCGCGCCTGTAAGTCGGTCAACAACCCCGCAATCGGCAGATCCGTCTCCGCCGCATGCTGCGTATGATTCTCTTTCACGTTCCCGTGCGCGTCCCACGTGTCCGTGTTCTGATTCCCCAGCCCGCCATGATACAGCTGAATAAACCGCACCCCGCGCTCCGCCAACCGCCGCGCAATCAAACACTGACGCCCGAACGGTCCCGTAATCGGATCCCCGATCCCGTATAACTTCTTCGTCGCCTCGCTCTCCCCGTCCAGTTCCACCGCCTCCGGCGCGCACCCCTGCATCCGGAACGCCAGCTCATACGCCGATATCCGCGCCGCCAGCTCCGAGTTCCCCGGATTCTTCTCCAGATCCATCCGGTTCAACTCTTCCAGCAGCCCCAGCCGCGCCCGCATCTGCTCTTCCCCCACCCCCGCCGGCGGTTTCAAATCGAAAATCGGATCCCCCGCCGACCGGAAGATAGTCCCCTGATACGCCGCCGGCATATATCCCGCGCTCCAGTTCGACGGCCCCCCGAACGGACCGCCCCGCGCATCGTAAATCACCACGAACGCCGGCAGATTCTGATTCTCCGACCCCAGCCCGTAAGTCACCCACGACCCCACCGACGGCGCCCCCATCCGGATCGTCCCCGACGATAACTCGTAATGCGCCATCACATGGTCGTTCGACCGCCCTTTCAACGACCGGATCACCGCCAGCTTATCCGCGTGCTTCGCCACCTGCGGGAATAACTCGGAGATCTCCAATCCCCCCTGCCCGTGCTTCTGAAACCGGAACGGCGACGGCATCAGCGGCCCCGGATGCCCCTGCCGGACGACCACCTCCCCCTTCCCCGGCAGCGGCTGCCCGGCATACTTCTCCAGCGCCGGCTTCGGGTCGAACGTGTCCATCTGGCTCACGCCCCCGCTCATAAACAGCGAGATCACCCGCTTCGCCCGCGGCGCGAAATGCGGCTTTTTCGGCAGAAACGGCCCGCCCGCCCCCGCGTTCCCCCCGCCCGCCGGCCCGGCCCGCATCCCGTCCCCCCCCCACCGCCCCTCCCCCGCCCCCCCCCCCAACCCCTCCCCCCCCCCCAACATCGCAGCCGCACCCCCCCTCCCGGCCCCCCCCCCCCCCCCCCCCCCCCCCCCCCCCCCCCCCCCCCCCCGCCCCC
>CAYMTH010000258.1:0-224 GCA_964393235.1 uncultured Solibacteraceae bacterium
GCGTCCGGCCGGTGCGTGTCCAACAACTCCGGCGATCCCACGCTATCGTCCCCCGCCTGCGCCCGCAGCCGCGTCAACAGCGTCTGCAACTGCCCCGGCTCCGGCGCCGCCGGCGTGAACAACCCATGCTGCGTCCCCCGCGGCGGCGTCGGCTGCAACTCGACAAAAACGCTCTCTACCGCCCGCCGCGGCGGGTGCGCGTCCAGGTCAAGCTGGACTTGTTT
>CAYMTH010000258.1:234-7295 GCA_964393235.1 uncultured Solibacteraceae bacterium
TTCAAGGGTGCGTATTATCCCGTAGGTGGCGGGCAGGTGATCGCGGACAAACTCGCGGATCGGATTGAAGCTTTGGGCGGCACGATCCATCTGCGGCGCGGCATCGACCGCATCGTGGTGCAGGACGGCCGCGCGGTGGGCGTCCAGGTCGAGCTGGACCTGTTTCAGAATCACCATCGGGTCCACCACCGGCATCGGAAACGCGATCCGGATCTGGTGCCCCGGCTCCAGCCGCCCGCGAAACTCGCTCACCGCCAGCCCGTGCGAACCCAGCCGCCGCACGATCTCCCGCACCATCCCCGCGATCACAAACAGCAGCGGCTCGCTGTTCGAGAGCGGCTCATCCAGGTGCGCCACGGCCGTGTATTCCTCCGGCGGCCGCGACACCCGCAGCGGTCGCCCGCCGCGCCCCTCCACCAGCGCCTGCAGCCGCCCGCCCTCTTCCCCCAGCCGTTCGATCACCCCCAGCGGCGGCAGCGCCGCGAAATCGGCCAGCGTCTCCACGCCCCACCGCTGCAGCGTCTCCAGCACCTCCGCGCCCCCCGGCAACACCTCCACCGGCAGCGGACCCAGGATCTCCACCTCCCGCCCCGCGTCCAGAATCGTAATGCCCTCGATGTTCCGCGCCGCCAGCACCGCCGTGTCCGGATGCCCCGCCATCCCCACCGCGATTTCCATCCCCAACTCTTCCGCCCGCCCCAGCATCGCCTCCGCCAGGTCCCCGTGCGTCCCCACCAGCCGTCCCAATCCGTACGCCGGCATCACCAGCGTCCGCTCGTCGCACCGCTCCCAATGCGGCGCGAACGCGTCCGCCAGCGCCGGAAGCGCATCGACGGGACCTCGCTGCAAATAGAGACACGCAAACACCCGGCGCCTCCTAAACGGCCCGCGCCCGCAGCGTCGCGCCCGCGCCCGCCGAATGCACCGGCTTCCGCAGCCGCACCCGCCAGTTGACCCCGCTCAGCAGCGTCCCCGGCCACTCCGCCGCCCCGCTCCCCATCTCCACCTGCATCGCCGCCGCCTGCCGCAGCAGCGGCGCCCCCGACGCCACCAGCAACACCCCCGGCGTGTTTTCCACCGCCAGCCGCAACCGGTGCCACCACGCCGGCGGCACCCGCTGCAACTCCACCGGCGGCAGATCGCACACGTCCACCACCACCAGCCGGAACCCGCCCCCGTGCAGAATCAGGTCCGCCGCCTTCAGCGTGTCCTGCACGTCGTGATGGCACTGCACCCACAGCACCCGGTCCAGCCGCACCCCCGCCGCTGCCGCGCTCGCCGGATCGAACGTGTCGCTCCCGTCCACCACCGCGCACATCTCCCCCGCCGCCGTCGCCGCCGCCAGGCTCGCGTGGAACAGCGTCGTCCGCCCCGAACTCCGCCCCCCGCTCAACTCCGTGATCGCCCCCGGCGGCAACCCCGCCAGCACCTCCCGCAACTCCGCCGGCGTGTACGGGTAAACTTCCCCCGCCGGCGGCTTCCGCGGCGCCAGATCCACCCACTTTCGCACGGCCAACGACATAGTGTATTCGCCTTTTCTTCGCCTTTCGGAAATCCCATTCTCCCCGGCTTTCGCGCCTATGTCAAGGCTTCCGCCTACAGGTTTTCCTCCGCCCCGTCGATAGATTCTCGATGGCTAAGAACAAGACGAAACTCTCCCGGACCGCCACCATATGGGCTCGCATCGGCATCTCGCTTGCCGCCATCGCCCTGTTCGGCGTTCTCCGCCACGACATCACCACCATGGTCTGGAAGAAGACGAATATCTTCGTCAACTTGCAGTTAGCCAGATTCCGGACTGAATCGCAGGTCGAGGCCTACCTCCGCGCCAATCCGGTCCGCAAGCTCCAGATCGGCGCCGGCGAAAACAACAAGCCCGGCTGGCTCAACAGCGACATCGAACCGCTCAACGGCCAGATCTATCTCGACGCCACCGAGCGCTTCCCCATCCCCGACGCCTCCATCAACTACGTCTACTCTGAGCACGTCATCGAACACATCAGCTATGAACAGGGCCTCTCCATGCTCAAGGAGAGCTACCGCGTCCTCGCGCCCGGTGGCAAGGTCCGCGTCGCCACGCCCAACCTGAACAAGTTCCTCAGCCTGTTCAACGAAGAGAAGTCGCCCGAAATGCAGACCTATATGGTGGACAAGATCGCCTGGCACGAATGGCCGTCCACGCCGGATCCGTCCTGCTACATCCTGAACCAGCAGTTGCGCGAGTGGGGCCACCGCTTCGTCTATACCCCCCGCCTGCTCCGCGCCAGCCTGGAAGCCGCCGGCTTCCAGAACATCCGCGAACTCGTCGCCGGCGAAAGCGACGAACCGACTTTCCGCGGCATCGAACTCCGTTCGTTCTCCAACGTCCGCGACATCAATCGCTTCGAGACGCTCGTCTTTGAAGCGACCCGGCCCGCGGCGCCCACCACCACGGCGCTGAACCGGTAGGCAGCAAGGGCAGGCCCACTCGGAGGAGTGCCTGCCCTTTCTCCATCCCTCCACCTCCCCCCGCCTCTGTCCTGTCCGTCTATGTCCCTATGCCCTCTGATCCGGTAAAACCTGGCCGCAACACCGTCGAAATCCACCCCTACGTCCAAGGCAAACTCCGCTCCATCCCGCGCCAGGAGGACACTGCCGGCATTCTGCTTGGAACCTCGGAAAACGGCGTCACCCGCATCACCGGGTTCAAGCGCGTCCCACCCAACGCGCTCCGCCAGGCCGCCGACGCCGCCGGGCCGTCCCTCGCCGGTTTCTATCGCCTCCAGACTCCTAACGCCCCCGCTCTTCAGCCGGAGGAAGAGGATCTCTGGCGGCAGGCCCAGCCCCAGGGACGCAGCCTGTTTCTTCTCCTCAATGCGGTCAACGGCTCAGCCGAGCAGGCCACCGCCTGGACCCGCGACGCCGATGGCGCCCCGGCCATCGAAACGGTTTCGCTCTCCCGAACGCCGCCGCCCGCCCCGGAGCCCGCGCCAACCCCGCCCGCGCTCGCCGCTCCGGCACCCACGCCGCCGGCGCCCCCCGCGCCTGCGCCCGTATCGGCACCGACATCGGTGTCGCCCCCGGCGCCGGCGCCCCGCTACACCCCGCCGATCACCGCCTCCCTCCAAATCCGCATCTCGCGTTATATCGTCGACCGCGTCCTGCACTCCAGCCGCTCGCTCACCGTCGGCGCGATCGCCTTCGCCGTCACCGCCGCCGCCCTGATCGTCCTCCGCCCCTCGCCGGACCCGGTTTCGCCCTCGCTCTCGCTCGATCTCCAGTCCCGCCCCGGCGAACTCGTCGCCGTCTGGGACCAGCGGAACGCCCCCGCCCCCGCGCCAGCCTCGGCGACGCTTACTATCCGCGAAGGCAAAGTCGAAAGCACCATCGACCTCACCGCTGGTTTCACCCCCAGCGGCCGCGCCATCGTCCGCCCCCGCGCCCGCGACGTCATCATCACCCTGACCCTGCAATACCCCGGCGAACCGCCCCTCGCCCGCTCCGCCACCTATATCGGCTTCACGCCGCGCCCCGCGCAAAAAAAAAACGGGCTCCCCGCAGGGAGCCCGCCTTCCGCAACCGGCCACGCCTCAGAACTGAATCCGAAGCCCTAGCTGGATGTTTCGCGGCCCGACGTTCGTCGTTCCCGAAACACGCCCGAAGTTGCCATCGCCCACGGTCGTGTTCGCCCTCCCGAACTGCGGTGTGTTCGTGAAGTTGAACATCTCGGCCCGGAACTGCGCCTTGAACCGTTCCAGGAACTGGAAGTTCTTCAGAATCGCCAGGTCCGCGTGGTTCGTCGGGCCGAACCGGATGTTCGGAATCCACCGCGGCGCATTGCCCATCGTAAACGCGGCCGGCGTCGTGAACGCCGCCGTGTTGAACCACCGGTCCGGCGTCGGATTATCCACCGCCGCCGACTTCAGGTCCGCCACGTTCGGCCGCTGCACCTGTACCCCATAGTTCCCCAACTGGTTCGGCGCCGTGAATTGCAGCGGCAACCCGCTCGAGAACCGCACGATCGACGACACCTGCCACCCGCCGATCACCGCGTTCGCCACCGGGTGCATGTCGGAACCGAACTTCCGCCCCTTGCCCACCGGCAACTCGTACACCAGGGCGTTCACGAAGCTCTGCGGCAGATCGTGCGCGCTGATCGAACGGTCCACGCTCAAATCGTAGTAGTTCCGCGTCGTATCGCCGACTTCCCATCCCTGCCACTCGCTCGCGTTGTCGATCGCCTTCGACCACTGATACGTCGTCAACAGGTTCAGCCCGCCCGAGATCTGCCAGTTGTACCGGATCACCAGCGCGTTGAACGACGAACTCGCCCCCGGCGTGTCCCCCGACAGATTGACCGCCGTAAACTGCGGATGCGGCCGCAGCAGCCGGTGCCGCGGCACCGTCCGCCCGCTCAGCACACCCGTCGGAATCACTCCGAAGAACGGATTCGCCACCGGCGCGTCCAGCGCCGCGCCCAGGCTGAAGAACCGCGGGTCCAACTGGTTGGCCTGCTGCCCGGTGCCGAACAGCAGCTTCCGCCCCGTCGACCCCGTGTAGCCAACCTCCAGCACCATCCCCTTGCTCAACTCATACTGGAAATCCGCCGAAAAGTTCTGCACATATCCCAGCGGATGGTGCGCCGACAACGCATTCACCGCGTCGCCCGTCTGCGTCAACAACCCGCGCGAGGCCCCGATCGGCTGCACCAGCCCCTGCGGGAACGGATTCGACAGCAGCGCCGACGGGTTCGGGTTGATCCCGTCGCCGCCGACCGTCGATACCCACGTCGTCGTCGTCGCAAAGCCGTCGCGCGTACCGCCGCCCGTCTGCGGGTAGAAGATCCCGTAACCGCCCCGGAACACCAGCTTGTCGGTGATCTTGTACGCCATCCCGAACCGCGGCGCCAGGTTCAACTTGTCCGTCGCCCACGCCCCACGGTTCTTCTCGTCGTTGAAGACCAGCCCGCCCCGCAACTGCAGACCCGTCTGCTGCGACAGCGGATTCACCACCGTGAAATCAAAGGTGTTCTGCCGGTTGTAGCGCTCCGTCCGCGCCTGCTGCAGTTCGTACCGTAGGCCCAGGTGCATCGTCAGCCGCCGGTTCACGCGCCACGAGTCCTGGATGTAGGCGCCGTGATACATCGCCGTCACCGCCGTCGCCGCCGCGATCGGCGCGCTTCCGCTCGACCCCGTCCCCAACAGGAACGAGGCCAACGCGTCGCCCGACGTCGCCGACGTCTGCGTCGCCACCGGACCCGACGTCAGCCCGCGGGTGAACGAAAACGCCGGCGTGTTGAAGTCCGTGTTGTTCAACCGCGCCAGTTCCGTGATCCAGCCGAACTTCAAGCTGTGCGACCCCAGTTCCTTCGTGATGTTCGCCTGCAGGTTGTGCGTCTCGCGCGGCACGTTCAGCCACCGCCGGTTGTTCAGCGCCGTGTAGTTCTCAAACGAGAAACCCGGATACGTCTGCGCCTGCCACTGCCCCACCGTCGCCGTCGAAAAGCCCAGCGCCGTCCCGTTCAGCCCCTGCGACGGGGAAACCTGGTTCTCCCGCCACCGGCCCGAACCGACAAGAATGTTGATCACCCACGTCGGCGTCGGTGTCAGCGTCGTCCCGATCACCACATGGTGCCGCGGATTCGTGTCCGAAAAGTTCGTGTCCGCGCCGTTGCCGAAAAACACCGGCGCCACGTTCTCCTGCCACGCCTTCGTCAGCCGCCCGAACATCGACATCTTCTCGTTCCGCGCCCAGTCGATCCGCAGATCCAGCCGGTCGTTGTTCGTTACCGTCTTGCCCGCCGCCACAAAGTTCCGTGTATTCGTGAATGCGTCTCCCGTCGCGTTCGGCTGCGGGAACAACTGCATCACCTTCGCCGCCACCGGGTCAAATCGCGACGCCGGGATCCGGTTGCCCGCGAACGGGCTGCGCACAAATCCCGCCCCGTTCGGATTCGGAACGGTCGTAAAAGGATCGAAGATTGCAAACAACCCTCCGGCCGCGTTCCGCGTCTCGGAGAAATCCCCCTGCCGCTGCAGCGCCGTCGGCACGTTCGAAATGTTCGTGCCCGGGTTCCCCTCCCGGCGGCCTTCGTATGCCGTAAAGAAGAACAGCTTCTTCTCTTTCCAGATCGGACCGCTCAACGTCGCCCCGAACTGGTTCCGCTGGAAGCTCGGCCGCCGCAACCCCGACCGGTTGTTCGCCCAGCTGTTGGCGTCCAGATTGTTGTTCCGCAGGAAGTTGTACACCGACCCGTGCCAGTTGTTCGACCCGCCCTTCGTAATCATGTTCACCGCCGAACCGTCCGACTTCCCGAACTGCGCGTCAAACTGGTTCCGCTGAATGTTCATCTCCTGCACCGAGTCCACCGACGGCGAGGCAATCAGACCACCCCAGTCCACCGCCGCCGCCGGCACGCCGTCGATCAGCGTCAACCCCGCCTGCCCGCGCCCGCCGTTCATCGAAAACCGGTTGTGGTTCTGGTCCTGCGTCGCCTGCGAAATCCCCGTACGCACCGCGATCACGCCCGCGTTCACGTGCACCAGCTGGAACGGGTTCCGCGCGTTCGTCGGCAGATCCAGCACCGCCTGCTGGTCCAGCGTCACCGCCCGGTTGGCCGACTGCGTGTCGAGCAGCGTCACCGCCGCCGCCACCTCCACCGTCTGGTTCACTTCACCCAGTTGCAGCGTAAAATTCAACTCCAGCGTCTGGTTCACGCGCAACGCCGCGCCCGTCTGCACCGTCTTCCGGAATCCCTGACTCTCGGCACTCACTTCGTAGGTGCCCGGAGGCAACTGCGAGAAAACAAACAGCCCGTCCGGGCCCGTCGACACCTGGCGCGTATCGCCGGTGGCTTCGTTCCGCGCGCGGACTGTCGCGCCCGGAACCGTCGCTGCGTTCGGGTCGGTCACAACGCCGGAGATCGTTCCGGTGAACGTTTGTGACCAAAGCAAGGTCATGGTCAATAGGGTGAGAAGGGTGAATTTCAGGTTCTTCATGGTCAAATACCCCGCCTAAACGAGTAGAGAGGTTGGCAGATTTTATCAAAACTAACCCCGCCCCGTGATGGCGTGATATAACCC
>CAYMTH010000259.1:0-7276 GCA_964393235.1 uncultured Solibacteraceae bacterium
GCGCGAACGGGAACTGCGCCATGTTCTCCGGCAGCCGGAAGAATTCGAGGCGGCTGGTCACCCAGGCGCTCTTCTCGTCGGCGCCGATGCCGATCATCTTCCAGTGCGGACTGTAGGAGACGAGCCCGTGGATGGGAAGCTGATTGCCGTCGAGCCGGTAGTTGTGCAGCTCCGGATTGAGCGCGTACTTCTTGCCGTTGGCGAAAAACGCCGGCTGGTCGAGCCGGTTGGCCCAGGGGGCAAGGAACGGGTTGCCGGCAAACGTCGGCTTGGCCTTTAGCTCGCCGAGCTTCTGGTAGGGGGACCAGAAAACGTCCTTTCCCTTGACGAGCATGCGGTAAGAGTTATTGCCGAGGGAAGGAACGATGGAGACGGTCACATCGTTCGTGTTGTCGCGCAGAGTCAGCGTGCCGATTCCGTCTTCGGAACTGGTACGCGCCTCATATTGCGCAGCGTGAGTGAGTGCAGTCATAGCGAGTAGGGCAGGGAAAAGGCAGGAGGGTTTCACTAGTCTTTACGTTCCCGGAGATCGAGTTCCGTCTCTTCCTGACAGCACCAGCAAACGCCCGGAGTGCGTGTCCGGATAGCGCAGACGTCGCACCAGTATGTCACATAGAGTCGTTTGCCGCCCTTGTGGACGAAGAGGGGGTTTTCGTGAATCGGGTTGGCCTGAAAGACGCCGTTCCCCCCCAGCGCGCCTTCCACTTCGAAGTCGCTGCCGATGACGCGCTTGTCGCGCAGCACGCCGCGGACCTCGTTGTCGCCGTCGACGGGAACGCGTCTTCCGTCGGCTGTTTCCACGGTGGGCGGTTCGCCGGGAACTAGTTTTCCGCGCAGCGTGGCGGCCGCCGCGCGCAAGCCGCGGCCGGCGAGGGCAAGGAACAAAATCAGGCGCCGTCGTTCCATCCCCTTATTGTATCCGTGCCTCCCTGAGTCTCGGTGCTACAATCGGGAGTCATGCCGCGACGCGTCGCGATTTTTGTGACTTGTATCGTAGACCAACTGTTCCCGAAAGCCGGAATGGCGATGGTAGACGTGCTGGAGCAATTGGGCTTCGCCGTGGAGTTTCGCGCCGAGCAGACCTGCTGCGCGCAGCCCGCTTTCAATAGCGGCTATCACGACGAAGCGCGCGCCGTCGCCCGGCACTTCCTGGACGTGTTCGCCGGCGCCGAAGCGATCGTCGTTCCCTCGGGCAGCTGCACCTCGATGGTGACGCACCACTATGCGGAACTCTTCGCCGGAGACGCGAAAATGCTGGAGCGCGTGGCGGCCATCGCCCCGCGCGTCCGCGAGTTCTCGCAGTTTCTGGTCGAGGAAGGCGATCTCGACCGGCTCGACTCCCGGTTCCCCCACAAGGTCACTTACCACGATTCCTGCCACGCCTTGCGGGAACTGAAGCTGAAGGAAGCGCCGCGCACTCTGCTGCGCCGCGTGAAGGATCTGGAGCTTGTCGAGATGGGCGCGGCCGAGGAGTGCTGTGGCTTCGGCGGCACGTTCTCGGTGAAGTTTGCGCCGGTGTCGGGCGCCATGGCCCGCACGAAGGTAGATTCGATTCTTGAGACCGGGGCCACGCACGTGGTGTCGCTCGATTCCAGTTGTCTGATGCAGTTGCGCGGGGCGCTCTCGCGCGGCGGGCATCCGATCGAAACCGTACATCTGGCCGAAGTCCTGGCCTCGCGAAAGTGAATCGGACATGAGCACCCCTGAGCCGGCCATCCGCAAAACGCTCGCCGATGCGAACCTGCAGCTGGCGATCTACACCAATACCGGCCGGTTCAAGGAAGGCCGGCGGAAAGCGGTGGCGGCGGACCGGTTGCCGGAGTATCAGGACCTGCGGACGCGCGCCGCGGGGATCAAGAAGCACACGCTGGCCTTTCTCGATGTCTACCTGATGCAGTTTGAAGCGGCCGTGGAAGCCAATGGCGGCAAGGTCATCTGGGCGCAGACGGGCGAGGAGGCGGCCGATTTCATCCTGAAACTGGCCAAGGAGCGGGGCGAGAACCTGATCGTCAAATCGAAGTCGATGACGAGCGAGGAGATCCACCTCAACGACCGGCTGGCCGCGCACGAACTCGAAGCCGTCGAGACCGACCTCGGCGAATACATACTGCAACTGGCCGGCGACAAGCCGTTCCACATCGTCGCGCCGGCGATCCACATGACCCGGCACGACGTGGCCGACATCTTCGAGAAGAAACTGGGCGTCGAGCACGACACCGTGATCGAGCACCAGGCCATGACGGCGCGCAAAGTGCTGCGCGAAAAGTTCCTGCAAGCGGGCATCGGCATTACCGGCGCCAACTTCCTGGTGGCGGACTCCGGCGCCGTGGTGATCGTTGAAAACGAGGGCAACGCGCGACTCAGCCACTCCGCGCCAAAGGTGCATATCGCCATCGCGGGCATGGAAAAGCTGATCCCGCGCCTGCGGGACCTCGCCGTTTTCCTCGATCTGCTGGGGCGCAGCGCCAGCGGGCAGCCGCTCACCAGTTATACGTCGATCGTGAGCGGGCCGCGGCGCCAGGGCGAAATGGACGGCCCCGAGGAGTTCTACGTCGTCCTGCTCGACGCGGGACGGACGAAGCTGCTCGCCGACGCCGAAAAGCGTGAGTCTCTGCAGTGCATCCGCTGCGGCGCTTGCCTGAACACCTGCCCTGTTTATCGCAAGATCGGCGGGCACAACTATCCGTGGGTCTATTCCGGCCCGATCGGGAAGATCATCACGCCGCAGTTCCACGGGCGGGAGCAGGATGGCTGGCTGCCGTTTGCATCCAGCCTGTGCGGGGCCTGCGCCGAGGTCTGTCCGGTGAAGATCGATATTCCGGGCATCCTGCTGAAACTCCGCAAGGAGGCGCCGCCGGATCCGAAGTTGCGGAAAGGCTTCGAGTGGTGGGCGTGGCTGATGTTGCGGCCGTGGCTGTACGGGGTGGCGGCGCGGATCGGGCTCGGGTGGCTGGGCGGCAAGCCCGGCCAATGGCTGCGCAAGGCGCCGTGGCCGGCCGATCAGGGGCCGCTAGTGGAATGGTTGGCGGAGCGGGATTTCCCGGCGCGACCGGAAAAATCGTTCCGGCAGATGTGGAAGGAGCGGAAGAAATAAATGGACGCCCGGGACGCCATTTTTCAACGGGTCCGCACGGCATTGGGGCGGAAACTGGGGCAGAAACCCGACGCTCCGCCGGAGCCGCTTTTGCGCATCGGATACCGCTCTCCGGAGCGGAAAGTGGCCCGGTTCCGCGAGGCGCTGGAGGCGCTGGGCGGCACGGTGACCGAGGTGCCGGGCCCGGACGAGGCGCGGGCCGCCGTCGAAAAGATCGTCGCCGGGCGGGAGGCGGTGGTTTCTCCGCATCCTTTTCTCGCCCGCTGCGGTCTCAGCGGCATCCCATATACGACGGCGGAGGAATTGCGAAACGCATGCGCTTCGGCCGTCGTCGGTATTACGAGCGCCTACTGCCTGCTGGCCGAAACGGGGACGATCGTGCTCCGGGCGACGCCGGAGGAACCGCGGTTGCCTTCTCTCCTCCCGGCCGTCCATATCGCCGTCGTGCCGCTGGAACGGGTGCTGACCAATCTCGATGAAATGCTGTCGATGATCCCGCGCCCCGTGGACGATTCAAGCGCGATGGTGCTGGTGACCGGCCCGAGCCGGACCGGCGACATCGAGCAGTTTCTGGTGCGCGGCGTGCACGGTCCTGGTGAAGTGCATGTGGTCATCGCCGGCGGAAAGAAACCGTAAGAATGAAGAAAATATTCCTTCTCCTTTTCACCCTGCCCGCTTTTTCGCAGGTTCTGGAACTCGGGGTCGGCGGCGGCCAGTCGCGGCTGTCCAATACCGGTCTCGGCAAGGTCGACGCGACTTCCACGCAGCCCGACGACTACAGCCTGAAGGGCGGCTTCCGCATCAATTTCCGCGTGACGACGAATTCCGGCGATTTCACCGGCCACGAGTTCGGCTACGCCTACAACCGGACGCAACTCGTGCAGAACGTTAACGGTTCGGCCGGAGCCGAGCAGGGCATGGCCATTCACCAGGGCTTTTACAACTACCTGCTCTACCCGACGCGGGAAGGGAAACGGATCCGCCCCTTCGCCGCCGGCGGCGTGCATTTCGCCAACTACGTTCCGCCGGGCGCTTCCGCGGCCCAGGGCGGCGGAAGCACGAAGTTCGGCGTCAACTACGGCGGCGGCCTGAAGATCCGCGTCTCGGAGAAGTTCCTCTGGCGGTTCGACATCCGGCAGTACACGAACCCGAAGCCGTTCGGGCTGATCGACGCCCGCGGCTGGATCAAGATGAACGAGTTCTCGACCTCGCTCGCCTTCGTTCTGTAGGCTTAAACCGGCTCGGACGCGCCGCGGCGGGCATCGGTCAACACACCGAAAATGTCCGGCTCGCTGCGGCGCGGATTGCGCGGATCGTAGGCGATCCAGAGCGGCCGGCCGGGGCGCCAGTCGGCGAGTTTCGCGGCGGCCAGGTCCGGGCTTTTGCCCTCATACCAGCGGCCGTCGGGTCCCCGGAACGCGTACGTGAAGCGGCCGAAATCCCGTCCCGGCGCCGTCGCCGAGTCGCGCACTTCGGTCTGCACCACCTGCCCCTGGCGAAACAGCGCCCCGATGGCCGCCACCGAACGAATCACGGAAACCAGCGCCCCCAGCCCGAACAAGACCAGCAGCCCGCCCACCGCGAGCAGGCCGCGGTAGATCATTAACTCCCGGTTCTCGCTGACGATGTGGCCCAGCTCGCTTTGTTCGGGAAACCGCTGATCGTGAATCAGCCGCACCGTTCCCACCGACTCGGCTTCCCGCGCCTGGCGGTCGTCCACCGCGAAAGTCTTCGTGAATGGAACGCCGGCCTCATTGTAGTACTGCACTTCCAGCGCCGGGCCGCTGTCGCCGGAAACGACGCGCAACAGGCGCCCGTCCGTCTCCCGTAAGTTCTCAATAAACGCCGCGGTCCGCGCATGCAGTTGCCAGGCGGGCACAGTCATCCCGAGCCCCGCCAGGATGGGGAGCAACGCGTAAGTCAGCAGCCAGCGGGAACGCAGGACCCAGTAGTTATTCATCGCCACTGTGCGCACCGGGGCCTGTCGGTCCCGGCACTTCCCTTATGTTCTCACACCCTTCGCCGTGCGATCCGGCTTACCCGTGCCGCTCCGCCGAATCCGCCGCCTGCACGGCGGGTCCCTCGCTATGCGCGAGGCTCAACATCAGCCGCCGTCCACTCAGTTCCATACCGTTCAGAGCGTTTACTGCCGCCTCGGCGTCTTCCGGACGCGCGAAGTCGGCGAAGCCGAAACCGCGGGACTTTCCTGTCACACGATGTTTTACAATGGCGACCCCAACGGGGAACACGGACTGCGATTCAAACCAGCTGCGCAAATCTTCGTCCTGCGCCTGGAATGGGACGTTGCCAACAAACACTTTTTTGCTCATCGTTCTTTCGGTCCTCGTGCCGATAAAGTTATGTTAATGAACAACTCCTAACGGGGCAAGTACTAGACGTAACTTTTCCTACGAATTGTCATACATCCAGCCGATATGACTGGTGAGATGGATCTGAATCGGTTGGATGCGTGGACTGCGGTTGTCAGCGAATCATCCCCGGCGACAATCGAGCGACTGGGGCTGTTGGTGGATTTCTCGAATCCACCGGATTTCTTCGATTTCATCGGACGGCAGTGGCAGAAACGGCAGGAGGGGGATACCCGGCCGTGGGATGTGCTGATGGAAGGCTAGGTGCTGTTACGGGCGGTCGGACTCCCGTCGGTGCTGACCCTGCCGCAGGCGCTCTCGGTCACCGGGTATGCGCAGCAATGCGACCCGCTGTTTGACTCGAAACTGCTTCGGCGGTTGCTGGCTCATCGTCTCTGGCCGGAGGAGGTGCCGGTGGACGAAGGGATGCGGACGCTCGACGTTCTCGAGACGCTTGAGGAGACCCACCGTCTGGCCATGACGCTGCTCCGCTTTTCGAAGTTCCCGCACCGTCATGTGCAGTCCAAGGTGGCGCGGATCCTCGGCCGCTGCGTCGACAACGTCGGCGTCATCGAAGAGATCTACGACAGCCCGGATGCGCGCGTCCGGGCGAATCTGCTAGAAGGTGTCGGCCAGCGAAAAACGCTTGACCTGTTCTTACCGCTTATCGAGCGCGCCACGGCCGATCAGATCACGCGCGTCTCCTCGGTGGCGCTCGCGCTGCGGGCGCGGGCAGGCCATTCGGGTTCGCGCGCCCTCATCAAGATGCGCGCGAACTCGAAAATGCCGGTCATTCGCAAATCGGCCGAGATTGCCCAACAGATCGCGGCCGGGTTGGTCCCCGTGCGGGATCAACCCGCCGACGCGTTAGCGTCCCTGGCCACTCTCGTTGGCGAGCTTGGAGTGCCGGCGGCCGTAGAGGAAGTAGACAGCAAGGCCTAAAGCCATCCAGATGAACAGCCGCAGCCAGTTCTCCAGGCCGAGGCCGTACATCAGGTAGAGGTTCACGGCAATGCCGAGAATCGGCACCAGCGGCACCATCGGCGTCTTGAACGGCCGCTCCAGCCCCGGATTCGTCTTCCGCATCACCAGAATCCCGGCGCACACCAGCACGAACGCAAACAGCGTCCCGATGCTCGTCGCTTCTCCGAGCTTCGACAGCGGCAGAAACGCCGACATCAGGCTGACAAACACCATGAACAGCAGGTTGCTCCGCCACGGCGTCTGCCACTTCGGGTGAATCGACGAAAACAGCTTCGGCAACAGCCCGTCGCGCGACATCGAGAAGAACACGCGGCTCTGGCCCAGCAACATCACCAGAATCACCGACGTATAGCCGGCGATGATCGCGAACTTCACCGCTTTCCGCAGGAAGATGTACGGCGTCCGGTCGATCGCCACTGCCACCGCGGCCGGGTCGTTCAGTTCCTTGTAGTGCACGATGCCGGTCAGCACGTAGCTGAACAGAATGTAGAGGATCGTGCAAACCGCGAGCGAGCCGATAATGCCGATCGGCATATCCCGCTGCGGCCGCTGGGCCTCCTGCGCGGCCGTCGATACCGCGTCGAACCCAATGTAGGCGAAAAAGATGATGCCCGCCCCGCGCACGATGCCGGACCATCCGAAGTGGCCGAATTCCCCGGTCACGTTCTCCGGAATCAGCGGCACATGGTTGGCCGGATTCACATACGCCCAGCCGAAACCGATGAAGAGGATAATGACCGCCACCTTCACCACGACGATCACCGCGTTCACCCGCGCCGATTCCTGAATGCCGATCATCAGCAGCCAGGAAACCATGCAAACAATGAAA
>CAYMTH010000260.1:0-4510 GCA_964393235.1 uncultured Solibacteraceae bacterium
GAGGGCGAGGGCGGAGGGGGTGCGGACGGCGGCGTAGACGGGGTGTTCGTCGATGCGGCGGCGGAGGGCGTCGATGGACGGGTTGGGGGCGAGGGTTGTCGACATGCGGGTCTACGGGTTGGATGCCGGCATTCGCGGGTTGGATAGAATTTGCGCATGACCTCTCGTCGCACCTTCGTTTTTTCCCTCGGCGCGGGCGCCGCGTTTGCGCAGCGGCGGCCGAACGGCCCGATGACGTTTACGGCCGACTGGAACTCGCTGCGGCGGCATCAGGCGCCGGCGTGGTTCAACGACGCGAAGCTCGGGATTTTCGTGCACTGGGGTTTGTATTCGGTACCCGCGTGGGCGCCGCCGACGGGAGAGCTGGGGAAGGTCGATTTTTCGAAGTGGTTCGCGAATAACCCTTATGCGGAGTGGTACCTGAACTCGATCCGGCTGAAGGAGTCGCAGACGTGGCGGCACCACGCGAAGACGTACGGGGAGAACTTCGACTATTACCGGTTCGCGGAGACCTTTAACCGGGAGACGGCGAAGTGGCAGCCGGGGGCGTGGGCGAAGGCGTTCCGGGAGGCCGGGGCGCGGTATGTGGTGTTGACGACGAAGCATCATGACGGGTTTACGCTGTGGCCGAGCCGGGTGGCGAACCCGCGGCGGACGGGGCTGAACTCGCAGCGGGATCTGGTGGGGGAGTTGACGCAGGCGGTGCGCGGGGCCGGGATGCGGATGGGGCTGTACTATTCGGGCGGGTTGGACTGGAGCATCAACGAGACCCCGGTGGCGACGATGCAACAGGTGGGGGGCACGGTGATCCACACCGAGGAGTACGCGCGGTACGCGGACGCGCACTGGCGGGAGTTGATCGAGCGCTACCAGCCGTCGGTGCTGTGGAATGACATCGGCTATCCGAGGCAGGGGCAGTTGCCGCAGATCTTCGCCGACTACTACAACAAGTTTCCGGAAGGGCTGATCAACAACCGGTTCACGCAGGACCACTTCGATTTCACGACGCCGGAGTATGCGGTGTTCGACCGTGTGCAGGGGAAGAAGTGGGAGGCCTGCCGCGGGCTGGGATTCAGCTTCGGGTACAACCAGATCGAGGGGCCGGAGCATGTGATGGCGCCGGAGAAGGTGATCTCGTTGCTGGTGGATATCGTCGCCAATAACGGGAACCTGTTGTTGAACGTGGGGCCGCGGCCGGACGGTTCGATCAGCGACATTCAGATGGACCGGCTGGCGAAGCTGGGGGCGTGGATGGCGCGGAACGGGGAGGCGATTTATGAGACCGTGCCGGCGGCGGCGCCGGCGGGGAAGACGGCCGACGGGCGGAAGGTGAACTACACGCGGAAGGGGGAGACGCTGTACGCGTTCCTGCACGAGAAGCCGACGGGGCCGGTGACGATTGAGAATCTGTACCTGGATGCGGCGGGGAGGGTGAGCGTGCTGGGCGGGGGAGCGGTGAAGGCTACGCAGAAGGGGGCTGGGTTGACGGTGGAGCTTCCGGCGGTGGCGGCGGCGCCGTATACGGTGACGCTGAAGATTGAGAACGGGTGGCAGTTAACGCGGTAGTCCCGCCGCCGGTGGGCGTGCCGGGCGAGGGGCCGTGGACAATCGTCAGTGCGTAATCGCCATGAGCAGTTTTTGCGCTTTCCTGCTGCCGGACACAACCCCCTGGTTTTGGTGGAACCTCAACTGCTTGCCGGTCACGGTTGCCGCCTGCAGGGAGCTTGCCGCCGCGGATCGGACCCGCGCGTCCAGAGATTGCAGCAATGTCCAGTCTTTTTCGAATTCGGAGACCGTCACGCGGTTGCGGCTCGCGGCCGACAGGATGAAGTTCACCTTGGCAATCAGCAGCTTGTAGGCGAGCGTGAGATCCGAGCCCGGATCCCCAATACTCGCTCCGGTTACGCCCAGGGCTTGCGTCACGCCGCGATCCTCGACGGTCAGGATGACGCCGTCTTTCGGATCGAGGGACATTTCGCTTTGGAGTTCGAGGTCCTTGTAGAACGAAAAGAGTTCTGCTTGGTCGAGGAACAGCCTGTCGGATAGGGCGCGATCCCGCAGCGGCTTGAATTGGCGTCGATAGCCGTTGCAGAGTTCGCTGGTGGCGAACCGGTTCAGCCGGAGCGTCTTCATCTGCTTGTTGAGTTGAGAGCCGGTCGACGGCATGGGGGCGGAGTCGGAGGGCCTAAAATTCGACCTTGCCGCCAGGGTGCCGCCGGCTGGCGTTCCATCGCAGTTCTGCAATTTCGAGCGTAGGGCGCTGGCGATACTGGCTGTCGAGGCTATACCAACCGGTTTGGCGGTAGGCGACCGCGAAGGCCCCCGCTATCTCCGGTTTCGTCGTCACCATCAAGAGGGCACATTCTTTGAGATCAGGGCTTTCTCGGTGAAGCTTCGCGCCAGAGCTTTCGGGGGGGCAGCCCGAAGTCGTTCACCACGTCGCGAGGGGTGGATTCCGGGAAGAGCATGTTCATCGACTCTCGCACGAAGTCGGCGCAGTTGGCGGACATCGTCCTGAATTGGTTATTGCTGGGGATTTCCTTGAAGTTTTCGAGGAAATCCGCGTCCTGCTTTGCGCTAGTGTAAACCCGTAAGCCGTAGATGTCCCGGTTAATCGAACTTCCGATTGTTTCGGTCCAGCGACCGGGGGGCATGGAGTTGTCCGGCGTGTCTGGAATAATGTCTCGAAACTCCTTCTTCCGGTACTCTTCGCGCAGCCGTCGCCTGATTTCGCCATTCGCATAGAGCGGGATGTCGCTTGGCTCGTCGACGCCGTTCAGGAAGACGTCGAGCGGCAGCGCTAGCCACCGGTAAGAGGATTTGGCACCCCATTCCGGATAGGCGCTGAGTACGACACCATTTTCTCCTTCCCGGCATATCCGCAATTTGATGGGCGATTCCGCGCAGAGCCCGGAAAAGTATACAAAGATGTGATTCAAATGGAGTTGGTGGGCGGTGGTTCCGGGGCGTTCCCCCGGTGGGCGGGGAGTTTCCCAGTGGAGGAGGAGGGGGCCGCAAGTTGGGCACGCCTCGGGTTCAGCGTTCCCGCAGGCGTGGGAGGGGTGAATGGTGGACTTGCTGCCGGTGGCGGCGGGGAAACGCAACGCCCTTTGCGTGGCAGAACTGTGTTGTATTTCCTAGGGTATTTTTGTGTAAGTCAATGGCATGTCTGGAGTCAGACGTAAGGGTAGGCAACTGTTACATTCTGTCATTTCGATTTACGATTCTTCCCGACTCATGTAAACTCAACGCGCATTGACAGATGATTCGTGCCAGACGAGGATGTGTGGTGCGAGATGGGAGGGTGTTTGTGTACGGGATGGTGAACCGGTGCGTGCAGGGCGCTATCGAAAGCAGGTACGGAAGCAGGGCTTGGGACGAAGTGCTCATGGCGGCGAAGGTCGATGTCGAGATCTTTATTCTGTCGGAGAGCTACCCGGACGATGTCACCGAGCGCATTCTGCGGGCCGCAGAATCGCTACTGCGCCGGCCGCTGGAAGACCTGCTTTACGAGGTGGGGCTGCACTGGGCGTTAACGGTTGTGCCGCAGTACTACCCCTACATGGTGCGGCCAGGGACGCAGACTTACGGGGAATTTCTGGGGACGCTGAACGAGTTTCATAATCAGGTGCGGCGAATGTTTCCGCTGCTGCAACCGCCGCGTTTCGAGGTGCGGGTGCAGACGGAGCGTTCCGCGGAGTTGGTCTACTTCTCGAACCGG
Source organism: uncultured Solibacteraceae bacterium (assembly GCA_964393235.1). GTDB lineage: Bacteria > Acidobacteriota > Terriglobia > Bryobacterales > Bryobacteraceae. Next base: position 3,722 of record CAYMTH010000260.1, read on the forward strand.
CCCGGGATGGCGCGGTTCGCGGAGGGAATTCTTTTCGGGCTGGGGCAGTATTTCGGACAGGCCGTGACGGTGCGGCTGGTCGAAAACCATACGGAGGCTCTCACGCGTAATGTCTTTCTATTGGAGTGGTGAGCGGCTAGTACTTTCCACCGCCGAGATCTGCCGGTTATTCCCGTTTCACGTGGCCTTCGACAGAGGGCAGGTGATTTGCGGAGTTGGCGAATCTATGTCGGCCTGTTGCCCGGACGTGGAGGTCGGGCGGCGGTTGGAGGCGTGTTTCTTGCCGGAGGGGGACAGTGCGTTGGCCTGTCTGGACGTGGATAGTCTGCTTTTGTGGCGACACCGGCAGTCCGGTTTGCTCTTCCGGGGAGAACTGGCACGATTGGCGGACGGTTTTTTGTTTGTGGGGACGCCGCGATTGTCGAGCCCGGCGCAGTTTCACGAGGCGGGGTTGCAACTCAGTCATTTCGCCTACCACGACACGACGCCGGAGCTGGTGCAGGTACTTGGAAGCCAGACGGTTGCCATGGAGGAGCTGCAGCGCTACGGCCGGGCTCTGCGGGGGAAACAGGTCGCGCTCACAAGCGCTGTGGCGACGGTGAGCCGGCTGAACGACGACTTGCGGAAGAAGCAGCGGGAATTAGAGGCAATGGTACTGGAATGTCCGCTGACGGGGCTGTCGAACCGGCGGGGACTACAGCGTTCGATTGAAACGGCGCTGCGAGGGTTGCTGCGAAAGGGGGGCGCGGTCACGATTCTATACTGCGATTTGAATGGTTTCAAGATAAT
>CAYMTH010000260.1:4520-7273 GCA_964393235.1 uncultured Solibacteraceae bacterium
GGACACGGCGTGGGAGACGCACTTCTGGTAGAAGTTGGCAAGCGGATCGAACGAGGAGTGCGGCCGGCTGATGTCGTATCCCGGGTGGGGGGAGACGAGTTTGTGGTGCTACTTGCGACAGCGGCATCTGTTGAGGACGCGCATTCTATTGCAGACCGGCTACATGGGACGGTTGGGGCGGCCTGGCAGGTGGGCGACCACCTGTTGTATCCGTCAATGAGTATCGGAATCGCAAGTACCGGGGATGCCGCGAACACGTTTGAGGAATTGTTGCGGCGCGCCGACGTGGCGATGTACGAAGTGAAGCAGACGGCAGGTGTGAAGACCGCGAGTTATGATCGGAATTTCGATGTACGCTTTCGGGCCGAAGCGGAGATGACGGAGCGGTTGCGGCGGGCGATCATGCGGGGCGAACTGGAACTGCACTACCAGCCGATCCGCAGTCTGATGGACGGCGAGACGCATGCGGTGGAGGCACTGATCCGAATGCGTTCCGCATCGGGGTCGGCGATCGAGGCGGCCGACTTTATCGGGATCGCGGAGCGGGCAGGGCTGGTGGGGGATATCGGGAAATGGGTACGGCAGGAAGCAATCCGTCAGACCCTGCAGCATCGGGGCCAGGGGCTCCCGCTTCGAGTATCCATCAATGTCAGTCCGATGGAACTGCGGACGCCGGATTTTTGCCGGCAGTTGCTAGAGGATATTCGGCGCGAGGGCGCTAATCCGGAGTGGTTCGGTGTCGAAGTGACAGAGAGCATGCTGTTGGAAGGGGTTGCGTGCGCCTCGAGTCAGTTGGAGGAGCTGCGAGGCGAGGGAGTACAGGTCTATCTTGATGACTTTGGTACCGGATACTCAAGCATGGCGCTGCTGGCGGAACTGCCGATCAGTGCCGTCAAGATCGACCGGAGCTTTTTGGCGAGCGGGATGGTAGACCGGCGAAAGCGGTTGGTATTGGAGCGTATGGTGGGTCTGGCGCGGGACCTGGATTTGAAGGTTGTCGCAGAGGGGGTTGAGACGGAGGAGCAGCGGGCGCGGTTGTTGGAGATGGGGTGCGGATTCGGTCAGGGATATCTGCTCGGGCGGCCAGGGGCGGAGGTGTGCTGGCAATAGGAGTAAGCGGGAAAGTCGATGGTCCTTAGCGAAATCATTCCTATGTTATTCTCAGGAAGTTGTTGTTTGAGTAATCGCGATCTTTGCGCAATCAGGTGCTTTGCTAATGAAAGACAGGTGGCGGGTTCATGGCTCGAATGCAGAAGATGGGTTATCGGTTCGCGCGCACTTAGAAACACTGCGTGCGCATTCGGCATTTGCGAAGTCGCCGCGGTCTCTTGGTCTGCTGCAGTATCTGGTAGAGCGGGAGTTAGATGGGGACGGCGAGGCCCTTAAGGAGTACAGCATCGGGATGGCTGTATTCGGGCGGACGGAGGAGTTTGATCCGCGTGTGGATACAGTGGTCCGGGTTGGGGTAAACCGGCTTCGAGTACGACTGCAAAACGTGTACGAAGAGGGCGGCACTGCTTTCTCCGTTCGGATTCGGATACCAGCCGGCAGCTACCGGCCGCAGATTGAACTGTTGGATTCGGACGAAATGGCCTCGCCATCCGACGTATTGGAGGCAACACGGGAGAATGATTCCATCGCAGTGGCCCGGCGTTGGTGGTGGTGGGCGCTTGGGTTAACGGCGACGTTTGTGGCGGTGATTGGGGTATGGCGACCATGGGTCTTGGGGGGGGGCGGCACTGCCGGGCCGGTGGATACAGAGCCTTTCCGGACTTTTCCGGTATTGAGCATGGACGGGAAGTGGATCGCCTACTCTGCGGCCGACAAAGGCGAACTGCAGATCTGGCGGGAGGAGGTGGCGACGGGAATCCGGGAGCGGCTTACGGAGGGTGGGTGTCCCAAGGTCACGCCTGCTTTCAGTCCGGACGGGGCGTGGATCACTTATCGGGCAGACTGCAATCCGGGCGGGGTGTATGTGCGGCCGGTGAGTGGCGGAGCGGGCGAGCGTTTGGTGGCGGCCTACGGCAGGGAGCCATCGTTCTCCCCGGATGGAAAGCGTCTGACTTATGTGATCGTTAATCCCCACACGCGGTTCGGGACGGTCTATGTGGCGCGTCTGGATGAGCCGGCTGAGCCGGTGGCAATTGCGCGCGAGTTCGACGATGCACATTCCCCGGTGTGGACCCCTGACGGACAGCATATCTTGCTTTGTGGGACGCGCAGAACTCGATCCGGACCGGCAAATGACCACGATATGTACATCGTTCCGGCGCCACGCGGGAGTGATGTCCCGGGCGATGCGGCCGTCAAGACCGGGGTGTTGGGGCTTTTGGCGCGGGAAGGGCTAAACACGCACCCGGACATTTGGCAGGCACGGCGATACAGTTGGGACGGCACAGCTCTTCTCTTTGCGACGGGGACAAAGCAAGAGATGCGGGGATGGAGGGTTCGCTTTTCGGAGGGAGGGGCGTCGACATTGAACCGCCTGGCTCTGCAAGGGGCCGACGGGGATGTTTTGCATCCGTCTACGGGGGGGGGGCAATTGGTATACAGCTCGATCCGTTATGGGCGCAATGTGTGGGAGATCCCGTTGCGGCATGCGGCGCGGATGGCGACGGGAGAGGTGCAAAAGCTCGTGGGGGAAACGAGCCTGTCCCCGGCAACATCCCGCGACGGCGAGCGGATTGCGTATCTGGCGCCGGAATACAACGGAGCCGTTAAGGGTGGGTTTCAGATTCGCGTGTTTGACCGGC
>CAYMTH010000261.1:0-5333 GCA_964393235.1 uncultured Solibacteraceae bacterium
CCGCCCGAGTAATCCCAGTAGTAATACCAGTTGAAGAACCGCGCCGGGTCCGCGTCCCGCTTCGGGGCCGTCCCCAGCCAGGCCTTCCAGTCGATCTCGCCCTGAAACGTCCCCTGCCGCACACTGGCCTGATGGTTGTACCACCAGCCGTTCACCAGCCGGACATCGCCCAACTCCCCGCCGTCAATGATCTGCTTGGCCTCGTGGAACAGCGGGAAACTCCGACGCTGCGTCCCCACCTGCACCACCCGCTTCGTCCGCCGTACCGCTTCGATCACGCGGTACCCTTCCTCCGGCGTATGCACCATCGGCTTCTCGACGTACACGTCCTTGCCCGCGTTCACCGCGTCGATCGTCATCTGCGCGTGCCAGTGGTCCGGCGTCGCCACGATCACCACGTCGATCGACTTGTCCTCGAGCATCTTCCGGTAATCCGCGTACGCCTTCGCACCCGTCGAAGCGACCTTCAAGCCGGCCTCCAGGTTCGGCTTGTAGACGTCGCAAACCGCCCCCATCTCCACGCCGATCTCTTTGAACTCGGACGTCAACAACCGCCCGCGCCCGCCCGAACCGATCACCGCGCCGCGCACCCGCTCATTCGCGCCCATCACCGCCGCGGCCGACGCCGCCGTCCAGAGGAAATTACGCCGTTGCATGCTCTAACATCATCCCAAACGTTGATGTCTTCCGGCACTCTCCCGCTCGTCCACGCCGCCGCCACCTGGTTCATGACCGGCCTCATCTGGTGCATCCAGGTCGTACACTACCCTCTCTTCGCGCGCGTCGGCGCGGCGGGCTACCGCGACTACCAGATGGCCCACCAGGGCCTCATCACCCTCATCGTCGGTCCCGCCATGCTCGCCGAAGCCGCCGCCACGGCCCTCCTCCTGCTCACCCGCCGCGACGCCGTCACCATCTCCGGCGCCGCCCTGCTCGCCGTCATCTGGCTGTCGACGGCCTTCCTCCAGGTCCCCGCCCACAACCTTCTCGCCGCCGGCTTCGACGCCGACGCCCACGCCCGGCTCGTCAATACCAACTGGATCCGCACCCTCGCCTGGTCCGCCCGCGGCCTGCTCGCGCTCTACCTGCTCCGCGCGGCAGACTAAAATACCCGTATGCAACGCCGCACGTTCCTGCCCCTCGCCGCCACGCCGCTGCTCGGCCAGCCCCCGGGCCGCAAATACAAAACCGCTCTCATCGGATCCGGGTGGTGGGGCATGAACATCCTCCGCGAGGCGCTCGCCTGCGGCGAATGCAGCGCCGTCGCCCTCGCCGATCCCGACCCCGCGCAGATCCGCGTCGCCCAGGCCGAGATCGCCAAAGTCAGCTCCGACAAGCCCCGCGAATATCGCGACTACCGCGAACTGCTGCAGAAGGAGCGCCCCGACATCGCCATCGTCGCCACCCCCGACCACTGGCACGCCCTCCCCACCATCGACGCCGTCAGGGCGGGCGCCCACGTCTACGTCGAAAAGCCCATCAGCCACACCATCGACGAGGGCAAGGCGATGGTCAAGGCGGCCCGCGAAGGCGACCGCGAGGTCGTCGTCGGCCTCCACCGCCGCGTCAGCCCGCACTGCATCTCCGGCATGGAATTCCTCAAGTCCGGCAAGGTCGGCAAGATCGGCATGGTCCGCCTCTTCGCCCACTCCGCCGGCGGTCCCGGCCAGAAGACGCCCGACAGCGAACCGCCCCCCGGCATGGACTGGGATCTCTGGCTCGGCCCCGCCCCCAAACGAGCCTTCAACAAGGCGATCCACCCCAAAGGCTTCCGCAACTTCCTCGACTACGCCAACGGCACCCTCGGCGACTGGGGCGTCCACTGGTTCGATCAACTCTTCTGGTGGACCGACGAACTTCACCCCAAGCGCGTCTACTCCACCGGCGGCCGCTTCGTTCGCGAGGACTCCACCGACGCCCCCGACACCCAGATCGTCGTCCTCGATTTCGAAGGCTTCAAGTGCACCTGGGAGCAGCGCCACTACGCCGGCAACTCCGCCGAGGCGACACCCATCGGGGCCTACTTCTACGGCACCAACGGCACCTTCCATCAGGGCTGGCGCGACGGCTGGACCTGGTTCCCCGCCAACAAGAACGAGAAGACCATCCACGTCGAGCCCCAGCTGAACTCCCCCGACGGCCAGAACATCAAGGAGCTTTGGGCCGACTTCATGGACTCGATCAAGAAACGCCGGCGCCCCGTGCGCGATATCGAGATCGGCCATCGCGCCACCGCCGCCAGCCTCCTCGGCATGGTCTCCATGCGCCTCGGCCGCGCCATCGAATGGGACGGCCGGCAGATCCCCAACGACGCCGCCGCCAACAAGCTGCTCCGCCGCGCCTATCGCGCCCCGTGGAAGTACCCCGTCTGATGCGCCTGAATCTGCGCCAAAAACTGCTGCTCGCCCTCGCCGTGATTCTCTTCGCGACTGCTTTCTATCGCCTGCTGCCCGACCTCAACGTGCTCACCGGCGGCAAGGTCGCCCGCGCCGTCGTCGTTGAGATCGAGGACCTCGACCCCATCCATTACGTGGCCGCCGTCACTTTCCGGCTCGACGGCGATCCCCGCGAAGGCTATGTCCGTCTGACGCAGTCCCGTTTCTTTCCCCGGGTCCGGACCCGGCAGACGGTGATGATCCTCTACGCGGCCGGCGAGGTGCGTCTGGTCGGTCCGCAGGAGGACTGGCCGTTCAACCTCCTGCTGGGCTTCTCCGCGCTTCTACCGGCCTACCTTGCCCTTCGGCCGCGAAAGAAGGCGCCTCGCCAAAAGCAGCCACAAAACGCCGGCCATAGTCCCCGCGGGGAATAGCCAGACTTCCCCATAGAGGAAATCCGCCACCTCCGGGAATCGTCCCGGAAGATCAACATCGGCGCCCCACTTGACCAGCGCGCCATGTTCCACCGCCGGCATCGGCTCCCGCACCGGGCCCTGCGCCCGCCCCCCCAGATCCCATAGCCGTCCGTTATCCCTCCGGTAAGAGACGGTGATGACCTGCCCCGGCCCGCAATATACCTCGGCCACCGCCTCCGGATGCGCCCGGAACTCCCGGATCTTCTCTCCGGTCGCTTTCCGCCAGACGTGGACCATCCCGTCATCGGTCCCGGTAATGATCGTATCGCCCGCCGAGCACGCCCCTTTGGCTTCCTCCGCATGCCGCAGCGTGAACCGCAGGACCCCGGCCGCGGTATCCCAGACGTCGATCCCCGTGCCTTCTTCCGTGAACAGCAGGTCTGCGTTCTCCGACAGCGCCTCCGGGTGTCCCATCCGTTCCGCCGTGACCGTCTTTATCAGTCTCCCCTCCCGCCAGAACTTGATCTCCCCGCGCGCCGCCGTCACTACTTCGTCCCCGGCCGTAAACCCGATCTGCGTTGCCTGGTCGTGCGGCAGGTCAAAATTCTTCCCCGCCGCGAGGTCGAGGACGATTCCGGACTCAAGGTTCCGAACCCACGCCAGCAGGCCCCCGCGCCCGCGTATCTTTTCAATCCCTTCGCTCCGAAACACGTGCCGGACGATCTCATCACCCGGCCCGTAGACGAACAGTTCCTTTTGCCCGCCGGACGATTCCACCCCGGCCACCCGCTTTCCCGGCTCGAGAAACGCGCCTTCCATGAAGCCACCGCCGGGCTGGCCGTTCCGCGGCAGCGCTTCCAGCAATGCGCCCGTATTCGCATTCCACCGCAGCAGCGAATGGCTGGTTGCCGTCAGAATCTGCGTCCCATCCTCGCTCCAGCTCGCCGCATAGAGGTTGGTCTTCTCCCTCGCGCCCTCGTGCAACAGAGCCACCAACCCGGCCCCCCGCTGCTGGCGCTCCAGTTCCCACTCCGCCAGCCTACGGTACGCGCCGCCGCCTTCCCGCAGGTACTGCTCCACGCTGGTCCGCCGTCGCCATGCGAGTTCGTCCCGGGTCTCGAGGACATAACTCCCGCCGGTCACCATGACCGGCGGCAAAGGCGCCAAAAGGATCAGAAGCAGCCAACGCCAGACCATGCGGCAGCATCCCCTTGCGCGGACCCGCGGTCCGCGACACTTCTGCTATTCCTGAGACCCGTCGATCTTCTGTCCGGAAACCAGGTTCGTAAACAAGCCCAGCTTTAACGTGCCAAGCGCCCCCAGCGCGGCCGTCACACGCCGCCCCATCCCGCCGCCGAAATGTTTGGAAAGGTACGTGGACGCGCCCTGCTCAAAATCCGCGTCCAGCAAAGAGGCGGGGAGCGCGGGCGCGGCGTCGGCCTCATGGAAAACGCCCTTCGCCGCCGGCAACAGCAGAATCTTCCGGCCCGCGCGTTTCACCTGCATCGCGATCTCGGCGTCGGCCCACAACTCGCCGTACCGCTCATCCAGGAAGTTCATCCCCTTCAAGAACGGCTTCCGGATCAGCAGCGCGAACACGCCCGGAAAGGGCACCGCGAGCGGTTCGGAGGGAATCGTCCCCAGCGGCGCCAGGGCCGGACGCAGATTTTCCGGCGTCGGCAGGTTCCGCATCACTCTTGCCGGCGACCCGTCCGGATTCGTCAGCGCCGCGCACGTCGCCGCCGCGTCGCTCTCCTCGGTCACTTCCGCCGCCAACGCCGCCACCGCGTCCGGCGCCAGTTCCACCCGCGGGTCCAGAAACAGAATCGACTCCGCCTGCGACGATCGCAGCGCGATATTCGCCGCCTTCGTCCACCCGAAATTCTTCGGCAGCTTCAGGTAGGTGATTCCTTCGAAATCGTCCTGGATCAGGTTGGTCCCGTCCGTCGAGCCATTGTCGACAACGATGATCTCGGTCTGATCGGCGATCGTCGACTGATGCAGCGCCTCAAGCGCGCGGCGCAACGCCTTGGCCTGATTCCGCGCCACGATGATCACCGTAACGCGCGGCGGAGTGGGAAGTTCCTGGGGGACGAGTGTTTCTTCCATGTGTATAAAGCCAAAAAAGGGCGCGACGCCTAATCTGTCAGCCACTGGATATGGCTGTTATTTCGGATTCGCGCCCTTTCGGGTTGCGGGGTGGTAAATGCCTGTTTGTTTAGGACTCGGCCGATTCGCCGCCTTCGCGGCCTTCCTGCAGAGCCTTCAGCTTTTCTTCGCGGCGCTTGGCGCGGTCGGCCGCGCGGCGCACGAGTTCGTAGTTGACCAGTTCGAGCGCCGCCGTCTCGGCGCCGTCGCCCTTCCGGAACCCGACGCGAACAACGCGGGTGTAGCCGCCGTTGCGGGTCGCCATGCTCGGCCCGACCTTGTCGAACAACTTCTGCACGCTGGCCGGGGTGAGCAGATAAGAGGCCGCTTGCCGCCGGGCATGCAGCTGTTCTTCCTTCTTTTCCCGCTTCGCCAGCGTAATGATCTGATCGAC
>CAYMTH010000261.1:5388-7269 GCA_964393235.1 uncultured Solibacteraceae bacterium
TTATTGTGCCTCATGTTGGCGTACTTCCGTTCCTGTGATCTTTCTCTGAATGACTACTCGTCATCGCCGGCCGACACCGCGACCGTGCTGCTCGCCGGACCCGGGATCAAACGGCCCTGGGAATCGATCTTCATCCCAAAGCCCAGGCCCATGCCCGCCAGAATTTCCTTGATTTCGTTCAGCGACTTGCGGCCGAAATTCTTCGTCCGCAACATCTCCGCTTCCGTCTTCTGCACCAGGTCGCCGATCGTGCCGATGTTCGCGTTCTTCAGGCAGTTGTAGCTGCGCACCGAGAGTTCCATCTCGTCCACCGAACGGTTCAGCACTTCGTTCATCTGGTTCATCACGCGCTCGGCCGGCTCTTCGGTCACTTCCGGCGTCTCTTCGAAGTTGATGAAGATGCTCATGTGATCCTTCAACAGCTTCGCGGCGTGGCCGATCGCGTCCTGCGGCGAAATCGCGCCGTTCGTCCAGACCTCGATGTTCAGCTTGTCGTAATCGGTCATCTGACCCAGACGAGCGTTCTCCACCGAGTAGTTCACCTTCCGCACCGGCGAGTGAACCGAGTCGATCGCGATGTAGCCGATCGGCAGGTCTTCGTCAAAGTTGCGGTCCGCGGAAACGTAACCGCGGCCCTGCTTCAGACGCATCTCGATGTTCAGCTTGCCGCCCTCGCCGACCGTCGCGATGTGCACGTTCCGGTCGAGCACTTCGATGTCGGAGCTCGTTTCGATCTGGCCGGACAGCACTTCGCCCGGCTGATCGACGATCAGGCGCACCGTGTGCACCGCGTCCGTCGACATCTTGAACGGAACCTGCTTCAGGTTCAGGATGATGTCGGTGGCGTCTTCCGTCACGCCCGGAATCGGGCTGAACTCGTGGGCGATCCCTTCGATCCGCACCGCCGTGATCGCGGCGCCTTCAATTGAACTCAAAAGCACGCGACGCAGGCTGTTGCCGATCGTCGTGCCAAAACCGCGCTCGAAAGGCTGGGCGGTGAAACTGCCATAACGCTCGTTCAGCGTCTCGGTGTTAGCGACCAACCGCTTCGGCTTTTGAAAACCCTTGAACATAGCTCTCCTTTGGGGGGCACCTAGGTTGTTTCGGCTTACGCCGGTCGGCGGCGCGCGGGGTCTCCCGCCGCCGCCGACCGGGGCCGCTTACTTCGAGTACAGTTCGACGATGAGCTGCTCGTTCAGGTTGATCTGAACAAGCTCCTCACGCTTCGGCAGCGAAACGATACGCGCCTTCAGGTTTTCCCGGTCCACCTCAAGCCAGCTCGGCGAAGGCAGATGCGCCGTCGCTTCCCGCGCCGCGAGGATCGAAACGTTTTCCTTGCTCTTGTCCCGCACGCTCACTTCGTCGCCCGGCTTCACCTGGAACGAAGGAATGTTGACCTTTTTCCCGTTCACCCGGATGTGACCGTGGCGCACCAGCTGCCGCGCAAACGCGCGGCTCGTGGCGAACCCGATGCGGTATACGGCGTTGTCGAGACGGCGCTCCAGCATCTGCAACATAACGTCGCCCGTGATGCCCTTCGCCACCGCGGCCTTTTCGAACAGGTTGCGGAACTGATTTTCACCCAGACCGAAGTAGCGCTTCGTCTTCTGCTTTTCGCGCAGCTGCAGACCGTAGCCGACAATCTTCGGCTTACGCGCCTGACCGTGCTGCCCCGGGGGGAAGTTCCGCTTCTTCTCTTCGCTCACGGCGCACTTAGGACCGTAGCAACGTTCGCCCTTCAGGTAGAGCTTCATGCCCTCGCGCCGGCACTGGCGGCACACGGGACCAATATAACGAGCCATTCTATTTTCTCGAACCTTTCAATGATCGGAAGGTGCAGTTTACGGCGCTTCTCGTGACACGCCTTCGTCCTGCTTCGGA
>CAYMTH010000262.1:0-539 GCA_964393235.1 uncultured Solibacteraceae bacterium
GACGGTCCACGGGGATCGGAGTTCGATCAGGAGCCACTCGCGGTGGACCGACGCGTTGGCGTCGGCCGGTTTGTCGACAGGGACGAGCTTCCCCTCACGTCGGAGAAAGAACTCGTTTGTCCAGAAGGTGATCTGCCGGGAAACGAAATCCCGCTCGAAGCCGGGGGTGAGATCGCGGTAGGCTCCGACTCCCATGTCATCGGAGCGACCTTCGAACACCACGGCGGCCTCGTGCAGCGGCGTGCCCCCGTTCTTATCCCGCGAGTTCACGTCCGCGCCGTTGTCGAGTAGCGTCTTCACCATCCCGTCGTAGCCGCGACTCAGCGCCACCTGAAACGCCGTGGTCCCGTCCGGAGCCTTGTAGTTCGCCTCAGCCTTCGCCGCCATCAGGTCGGCCATCATCGCCGCGTCCCCCTTCTGCGCCGCGAACAGCACCGCCGTATACCCTTTCTTCGACTTCGCGTTCACGTCCGCGCCGGCCTCGATCAACAGCTTCGCGATCGCCCGCCGCCCCTCCGCCACCGCTAGCATCAGCGCCG
>CAYMTH010000262.1:565-7258 GCA_964393235.1 uncultured Solibacteraceae bacterium
AGCAGCAGCCGCACGGTCTCCGCGTTCCCCGCTTCCACTGCCGCCAGCAGCGGCGTCTCCCCGTTCCACTTCGCCGCGTTCACGTCGGCCTTCGCGTCCAGCAGCAGCTTCACCACCGCAGCGTTCCCCGTCGCCGCCGCCAGCGTCAACGGCGTCTCGCCGTTTTCGTCCGCCGCGTTCACCTTCGCTCCCGCCCGCACCAGCGCCGCCGCGATCTCGGCGTCCTCCCGCGCCGCCGCCCAGTGCAACGGCGTCGTCCCGTCAGCCCGCGCCTGGTTCACATTCGCCCCGGCCTTCAACATCGCCAGCACAGCCCGCTGATCGCGCCTCTGCACCGCGTCGAGCAGTGAGCGATCCGCCGCGAACGCCGCGGCGCAAACCAGCATCGGAAACAACAGTCGCATACCCCTAGAATGATATAGTGTCCAAAAGCAACGGGGCATCATTTCCACTCGCAATGAAGCAAAAGCTTTTCTTCCTGCTCGCCGCCTGCGCGGCGGCCGCTGCCCCTGTCCCTGAATCCGCCGGCAAACTCCTGCAGACCTACTGCGTCGGCTGCCATAACGAGTCCAACCGCTCCGGCGGCGTCTCCGTCGCCGGCCTGAACTCCATCGAGGACTCCGGCATGACCTGGGAAAAGGTCCTCCGCAAGGTCCGCACCGGCGAAATGCCGCCCCCCAAGCTTCCCCGCCCCAAGCCCGAAGCCGCCACCGAATTCGTCACCTGGCTCGAATCCGCCCTCGACTCCCACGCCCTCGCCAAACGCAATCCCGGCGCCCCCCACGTCCACCGCCTCAACCGCACCGAGTACTCCAACGCCATCCGCGACCTCCTCGCCCTCGAGATGGACCACGCCGCCTCCCTCCCCGCCGACGACTCCGGCTACGGCTTCGACAACCTCGGCGCCGTCCTCACCACCTCGCCCCTCCTCCTCGAAAAATACCTCTCCTCGGCCCGCCGCGTCGCCCGCCTCGCCGTCGGCGCCACGGTCCACGCCTCCGCCGCCATCGAACGCTTCTCCCCCAACAAAAACGGCGCGCTCGACTACGCCGACGACCTCCCCCTCAACGTCCGCGGCGCCGTCTTCCTCAAACACCACTTCCCCGTCGACGCCGAATACAACTTCACCGTCCGCCTCCGCGGTAACCCCGCCCCCGGCGCCCCCGCCCCCAAGCTCGACGTCCGCATCGACGGCGTCCGCGTCAAACTCATCGACGCCGCCTTCAGCACCGCCGAAGAAGACCAGCTCTCCCGCAACTTCGAACTCCGCCTCCCCATCAAGGCCGGCCCCCACACCGTCGCCGCCTCCATCCTCGCCGAGAACTGGAAGCTCGAAGCAGGCGTCATCTCCCGCCGCGGCTTCGGCCCGCCCCCCGTCGCCACCCCCGTATCGGTCGATTCCATCACCCTCGCCGGCCCCTTCAACCCCGCCCCCGCCACCGACTCCCCCAGCCGCCGCGCCATCTTCTCCTGCCGCCCCGGTCCCGCCCTCTCCGAACAGGCCTGCGCCACCCAAATCATCTCCCGCCTCGCCCGCCGCGCCTACCGCCGCCCCGTCACCGCCGCCGACACCGCTCCTCTCCTCCAGCTCTACGCCATGGGCCGCAAGGAAGGCGGCAGCTTCGATGCCGGCATCGAAACCGCACTCCGCGCCATCCTCGTGTCCCCATCGTTCCTGTTCCGCGTCGAACGCGACCCCGTCGCCCAGCCCCACCGCGTCTCCGAGTTCGAACTCGCCTCCCGCCTTTCCTTCTTCCTCTGGTCTTCGATCCCCGACGACGAACTCCTCAAGACCGCCGAGCAGGGCCGCCTCCGGGCCACCCTCCCCGCCCAGGTCCGCCGCATGCTCGCCGACCCCAAATCGCGCGCCCTCGTCGACAACTTCGCCGGCCAGTGGCTCCAGCTCCGCAACCTCCCCAACTGGCGCCCCGACCCCGACAAATTCAAGGACTTCGACGACAGCCTCCGCGCCGCCATGCAGCGCGAGACCGAACACTTCTTCGACTACATCGTCCGCGAAGACCGCTCCGTCATCGACTTCCTCGCCGCCGACTACACCTTCCTCAACGAACGCCTCGCCCGCCACTACGGCGTGAAAGGCGTCCGCGGCCCCCACTTCCGCAAAGTGACGCTCACCGACGGCAACCGCGGCGGCCTCCTCACCCACGCCTCCATCCTCACCGTCTCGTCCTATCCGACGCGCACCTCGCCCGTCCTCCGCGGCAAGTGGATCCTCGAAAACATTCTCGCCACTCCCCCGCCGCCCCCGCCGCCCAACGTCCCCGACCTCGAAGCCAAGGCCGCCAACTCCGCCAAGGACCTCCGCGCCGCCCTCGAGAAACACCGTGCCAACGGCGCCTGCGCCTCCTGCCACGCCCGCCTCGACCCGCTCGGCTTCTCGCTCGAGAACTACGACGCCATCGGCAAGTTCCGCGCCGAAGAGGACGGCGCCAAAGTGGATGCCACCGGCTCGCTCCCGGGCGGCATCAACTTCGTAGGCGCCCCGGGCCTGAAGAAGGTGCTGCTCGAACGCCAGGACTACTTCGTCGAGTGTATCTCCGAGAAGCTCCTGACCTACGCCCTCGGCCGCGGCCTCGAACATTTTGACCTGCCCGTCGTCCGCCAGATTCGCCGCCAAACCGCGGCCAAACAGCACCGGTTCTCTGAACTGGTGCTCGCCGTCGTCAATAGCGTACCATTCCAGATGAGGAGAAGCCCGGAACGATGATTATTACCAAAAAGGCCCTTTCCCGCCGCACCCTTCTGCGCGGCTTCGGCACCGCCGTCGCCCTTCCCTTCCTCGATTCGATGTCGCCCGCCCTCGCCAACCGCGCTGCCGCCAAACCGTCCGTGCGCATGGCCTTCCTCTACGTTCCCAACGGCATCATCATGAAGGACTGGACGCCCGCCGCCGAAGGGAAAGGCTTTCCGCTCTCCAAAACCCTCGAACCGCTCGCCGCCCACCGCGACCGCCTCCTCGTCCTCTCCGGCCTCGATCAGTACAACGGCCAGGCCCTCGGCGACGGCGCCGGCGACCACGCCCGCGCGGGCGCCACCTGGCTCACCGGCGTCCACCCCAAGAAAACCCAGGGCGCCGATATCCTCGCCGGTGTCTCCGCCGACCAGATCGCCGCCAAGGAGATCGGCAAGTTCACCAATCTCCCCTCCCTCGAACTCTCCCTCGAAGACAACCGCATGGCCGGCGGCTGCGACTCCGGCTACTCCTGCGCCTATTCGAACACCGTCTCCTGGGCCTCCCCCACCACTCCCCTGCCCCCCGAGATGAACCCCCGTGCCGTCTTCGAACGCCTCTTCGGCGACGGCGACACCACCGACCCCACCACCCGCGCCGCCGTCGCCCGCCAGGACCGCTCCATCCTCGACTTCGTCCGCGCCGACGCCGCCCGCCTCTCTTCCAACCTCGGCGCCTCCGATAAGCGCAAACTCGGCGAGTACCTCGACGCCGTCCGCGAAATCGAAACCCGCATCCAGAAGATCGAGAAACAGGACCCCAACTCCGTCAAACTCCCCACGCTCGACCGCCCCGCCGGCATCCCCCCGACCTTCGAAGAGCACATCAACCTGATGTTCGACCTGATGACCGTCGCCTTCCAGGCCGACCTCACCCGCGTCATCACCCTCATGATCGGCCGCGAAGGCGGCAACCGCACCTACCGCAACATCGGCGTCCCCGACGCCCACCACGGTCTCTCCCACCACTTCAACGACGCCGCCAAAATCGCCCGCCTCCAGAAAATCGACCAGCACCACGTCACCCAGCTCGCTTCGTTCCTGTCCAAGCTCCAGAACGCGAAGGACGGCGACGGCACCCTGCTCGATCACTCCCTCGTCATGTACGGCTCCAGCCTCTCCGACGGCAACCGCCACGACCACCTCGACCTGCCCACCATCCTCGCCGGCGGCGGCGCGGGCCGCGTCCACGGCGGCCGTCACGTTCGCTACAAGAAAGGAACCCCCATGACCAACCTGTTCCTTTCCATGCTCGACATCGCCGGCGTCCAACCCGAAAAGATCGGCGATTCCACCGGCAAGATCGAACACCTGTCCGACCTCTAAACAATGCGCATCTCCCTGCTCCTCCTCGCGGCCCTGGCCTGCGCCGCGCAAACCCGCGAACAGCGCGTGGCCAAGGCCGCCGAAGCTCTGCAGTCCAAGGTCGTCGCCCAGCGCCGCGACTTCCACATGTACCCCGAGCTCTCCAACCGCGAGGAGCGCACCGCCCGCGTCGTCGCCGAAAAGCTCCGCGCCCTCGGCTTCGATGAGGTCAAAACCGGCGTCGGCAAGCACGGCGTCGTCGCTCTTCTCAAGGGCGGCAAGCCCGGCCCCGTCGTCGCCTGGCGCGCCGACATGGACGCCCTCCCCGTCTTCTCGACGATCGACAAGCCCTACAAGTCGAAGAACAACGGCGTCCACCACGCCTGCGGCCACGACGCCCACATGGCCATCGCCCTCGGCGCCGCCGAAGTCCTCGCGGGCATGCGCGACGCCATCCCGGGCACCATCAAGTTCATCTTCCAGCCCGCCGAGGAAGGCGCTCCCAAGGGCGAAAAAGGCGGCGCTTACCTGATGATCCAGGAAGGCGCGCTCGAAAACCCGCGCCCCGCCGCCATCTTCGGCCTCCACGTCTGGGCGCCCATCCCCGCCGGCAAGGTCGGCTACTCCGTTGGCCCCGCCATGGCGTCGGCCGATTCGTTCACCATCTCCATCAAGGGCAAGCAGGTCCACGCCTCCCAGCCCCACCTCGGCATCGATCCCATCGTCACCGCCGCCCAGTGCGTCACGCAGCTGCAGACCATCCGCAGCCGCCGCATCGACCCCAACGAAAGCATGGTGGTCTCCATCGGCTCCATCCACGGCGGCAACCGTTCCAACATCATCCCCAGCGAGGTGAAGATGGAGGGCACCGTCCGTACCTTCAACGAGCAGACCCGCGAAACCGTGCGTTCCCTGATGCGCAAGATCATGACCGGCTGCACGGCCGCCGCCGACGCTGAGTTCACGCTCGACTTCGATGGCACCGCCTACCCGGTAACGGTGAACCACCCCGGCCTTACCGCCGAAAGCCTTCCGCAGATGCGTCGCGTGCTGGGCGAAACGAACGTGTTCGAGCAGAAGCCCGTCACCGGCGCCGAAGACTTTTCGGAGTTCCAGAAGGTGATTCCGGGCTTCTTCTGGTTCCTCGGCATCCGCAACGAAAAGGAAGGCATTGCCGCCGCCCACCACACCCCCGACTTCGACCTCGACGAAGCCGCGCTGGTCCCGGGCGTCAAGCTCGCCGTGAACCAACTCCTCGACTTTCTGGAACGCCACTAGGCCGTTACTTGAGGGGAGTGGGCACCAGCGGCTGGGTGGATTCGAGATTCCGGAAGTCGTCTTCGCCCTCGCGGACTGCGCCTTCGTGGTACTCGTCGTCGGCATTCACCTTCCAGAGATCGTAGCGGGGGCGGCCGGCGACGATGTTGCGCGCGGCCAGCATCGCCGTCAGCATCGAGTGGTCCTGGTTGTTATACCGGTGCATGCCGTTGCGGCCAACGAGCTGCAAGTTGGGAACTTCGGCGAGGAACCCGCGAATGGCGTCAATGCCGCGCTGGTAGTGTTCGTCGTAGACCGGGTAGGCCTTGGGCATACGTACGACACAGCCGTCGACAATATCCTCCGCCCGGGCGAGGCCGAGATTGGCCAGTTCCTTGCGGCCGAGGGCGACCAGTTCGTCGTCGGACATGCTCCACAAGCCGTCGCCTTCGAAACAGAAGTACTCGAGGCCGAGACAGGTCCGGCCGTCCTTCACCAGGTACGGCGACCACGACCCGAAGTTCTGGATGCGGCCGACCTCGACCTCGGGGGAGTGGATGTAGATCCAGTTGTCGGGGAACCCGTCCGCCTCGGGGACGACGAGTGCCACGGTGAGGAAGTCCCGGAACCCCAGGCCGTTGGCGGCCGCGACGACCTCGGCGGGCGGTGGCGGGTCGAGCGCCCTGGCCAGCTGGGCGAACGGCATCGTCGAGATGATCTCGTCGGCGGGGTAGTCGATCTCGTTGCCGTCACCGTCGAGCGCGACGACCGCCGTTGCACCGTGGTCGTCCCGGCGGATCGACACGACCTGCCGGTCGAACTCCAGCTCGGAACCTGCGGCGGTGACGAGCTCTGCGCAGCGTTCCAACATCATGCCGGGGCCGTACTTCGGGTACTGGAACTCCTCGATGAGGCTCGTGACCTGGCGGGACTTGTCGGCGCGGCGTCCGAACAGCCGCGAGCGGATCGGCTCCCAGACCGCGTGCCAGAGCGACATGCCCTTGATGCGCTGCGCGCCGAAGTCGGCGGAGAGTTCCGACGGGTCCACGCCCCACACCTTGATGTTGTAGGTCCGGAAGAAGTGCTCGTAGAGGCGGCGGCCGTAGTCGGCGACGACGTAGCCCTCGAGGGTGCTCTGATCCTTGGGTGGCCGCACCTTGGCCGCCAGGTACGACACGACACAGCGCACGGCCTCGACGAAGCCGAGGTTCCGCAGGGCGTTCAGCGGCTTGATCGGGTAGTCGTAGTACTTGCCCTGGTAGATCCGCCGATACGGTGAGGGCGGCCGGCTTCCTCCCGGCGAGCGCCGCAGGACGAGCGTGCGATAGGTCAGGATCCCGCCAAGCCGGAAGCAGTCGATGTCGGCCGTCATGCCCTTGC
>CAYMTH010000263.1:0-4903 GCA_964393235.1 uncultured Solibacteraceae bacterium
AAAGAGACCGCGCGGTTGTTCGCCCAGGAAGGGGCGAGCGTCGTTTGCGTGGACTACAACCCCGGTCCCAACGAAGAAGTCGCCGCGGCCATCAACGCCGCCGGCGGCAAGGCCATCGCCGTCAAGGCCGACGTGTCCAAGGCCGCCGATTGCGAAGCCATGGTAAAGGCCGCCGAAGAAACCTACGGCAAGCTCAACATCGTCTTCAACAATGCCGGCATCTCGCACGCCGATGACGACGACGCCATCTCGACCTCCGAAGACGTGTGGGACCTGACCTTCCAGATCAACGTCAAGGGCGTCTTCCTCGGCTGCAAGTACGCCATCCCGGCACTGCGCCGCGCCGGCGGCGGGTCCATCATCAACACCGCCTCCTTCGTCGCCATCCTCGGCGCCGCCACGCCCCAGCTCGCCTACACCGCCAGCAAGGGCGCCGTGCTCTCCATGTCGCGCGAACTCGCCGCCATCCACGCCCGCGAGAACATCCGCGTCAACGCCCTCTGCCCCGGGCCGCTCTAT
The DNA here is from genome assembly GCA_964393235.1 of uncultured Solibacteraceae bacterium. GTDB lineage: Bacteria > Acidobacteriota > Terriglobia > Bryobacterales > Bryobacteraceae. The sequence goes on from CAYMTH010000263.1 coordinate 520, forward strand.
ACCGAGCTGCTCATGAAGTACCTCAACACCGAAGAAAAGCGCCAGCGCCGCCTCGTCCACATCCCCATGGGCCGCTTCGGCCAGGCGAAGGAAATCGCCTACGCCGCGCTCTACCTCGGCAGCGAAGAGTCCAGCTTCGTCACCGGCAGCGAGTTCCTCGTCGACGGCGGCATCACCGCGGCCTACACCACACCGCTATGAGCATCCAGAAGACCATCTCGCCCGTCGACGGCTCCGTCTACGTCGAGCGCGAACAGGCCACCGGAGCGCAGATCGACGCGCTCCTCACCAAAGCCGCCCACGCCCAGAAGGCGTGGGCGCGCGTCCCGCTCGACGAACGCCGCGACATCGTCTCCCGCTTCGTCGACGCCATGAATGCCGACGCCGACTCGATCGGCGAAGAGCTCACCTGGCAGATGGGCCGCCCCGTCCGCTACACGCCCAACGAGATCCGCCGCGGCTTCACCGAACGCGCCCGCTTCGGCATCAAGGCCGCGCCCGGCGCCCTCGCCGATATCGCCGTCGAACCCATCGCCGGCTTCAATCGCTTCATCCGCAAGGATCCCGTCGGCGTCGTCCTCACCATCGCCCCCTGGAACTACCCCTACCTCGCCGCCGTCAACTCGGTGGTGCCGGCCATCCTCGCGGGCAACGCCGTCATCCTAAAGCACTCGTCCCAGACGCCCCTCTGCGCCGAACGCATCGCCGCGGCCTTCTCCGCCGCCGGCCTGCCCGAGGGCGTCTACCAGTTCCTCCACGCCGCCCACGAGGACGTCGAAAAGATGATCGGCTCCGGCCGCGTCAACTTCGTGTCGTTCACCGGTTCGGTCGAAGGCGGACGCCGCATCCAGGCCGCCGCCAACGGCGTCTTCATCGGCATGAACCTCGAGCTCGGCGGCAAGGACCCCGCCTACGTTCGCGAGGACGCCAACCTCGCCGACGCCATCGAAAACCTCGTCGACGGCGCCATGTTCAACTCCGGCCAGTGCTGCTGCGGCATCGAGCGCATCTACGTCCATCGCTCGGTCTACGACAAGTTCGTCGAAGGCGCCGTCGCCCTCACCCGGACCTACAAGCTCGACAACCCGCTCGACCCGTCGACGACCCTCGGTCCCATGGTCAAGACCAGCGCCGCCGAGTTCGTCCGCGCCCAGATCGCCGAGGCGATCGCCCAGGGCGCCGTCGCGCACATCGATCCGAAGGAGTTCCCCAAGGACGCGCCGGGCACGCCCTACCTCGCCCCGCAGATCCTGACGAACGTCAATCACTCCATGCGCGTGATGATGGAGGAGACCTTCGGCCCCGTCGTCGGCATCATGCCGGTGGCCTCCGATGAGGAAGCCATCCAGCTGATGAACGACAGCCCCTACGGCCTCACCGCCGGCGTCTGGACCACCGACGAAGCGGCCGCGCTCGAGATCGGCTCACGCATCGAAACCGGGACGCTGTTCATGAACCGTTGCGACTACCTCGACCCGGCGCTGGCCTGGACCGGCGTGAAGGACACCGGCCGCGGCTGCTCGCTGAGCGTGCTCGGCTTTGACGCCCTGACCCGTCCGAAGTCGTATCACCTGCGCGCGGTATGAGGCTCGGGCTGCTGCAGTGCGATCACACGCTCGATAGCGTCCGGTCCATCGCCGGCGACTACGACGAGATGTTCGCGCGGTGGCTGCCGGGCGAATGGCGCGTCTGGGATCTCACCCGCGGCGAAGCCCCGGAGGATCTCGACGCCTGCGACCTGTACGTGACGAGCGGATCGAAGGCGAGCGTCTACGACGACGAGCCCTGGATCCGCTCGTTCGCGGATTTAACCCGGCGCATCGCCGCCGCCGGCAAGCCCTATCTCGGTGCCTCCTGCAGCCACCAGATGATGGCCCACGCCCTCGGCGGGCGCGTGGCCAAGAGCCCGAACGGCTGGGGCATCGGCGTCCATACCTTCTCGGTCACCGCGCACAAGGATTGGATGGTGCCCCCGGCCGCTGAGTTCCGCGTGCTGATGAGCTGTCAGGACCAGGTGCTCGACCTGCCGCCCGGCGCCGAAGTCCTCGCGGGCAACGCGCACTGCCCCGTGGGCATGTATCAGGTGGGTCGCATGGTCGGCATCCAGGGCCATCCCGAGTTCACCGCGCCCTACGCCGGCGCGCTGCTCGAACTGCGCCGGGAGCGCATCGGCGCCGAGCGTGTCGACAAGGCTCTGGCCACGCTCGGCCAGCCGCTCGATAGCGAACTGCTGGCCGCCTGGGCGCGCCGCCTCGCCTAAAGCCCGAAGACGTAGACCACGCTGCCGTTGATGATCGAGACGTACTGCTTGTTGTCGAACATGTACGTCATCGGCGAGGTGTGCAGGTTCTCGGTGAACGGGAAGCTCCACAGCCGCCGCCCCGTCGCCGCGTCGGCCGCCGCCAGCGCGCCGCCGTCGTCGCCGAAGATCACCAGGCCGCCGGCCGTCGAAAGCGTGCCGGTCCAGGTGTCGCCCGGACCCGTCTGCGGCAGTTCCCATGCGGGCTTGCCGGTCTCCAGGTTGAAGGCGCGCAGGATCTTCTGCGGCTGGTCGTTCGGATCGCGCCGCCCGCCGCCGCCGATGTAGGCGCGGCCGGCCTGCCAGTCCGGCGTCTTGCGCTTGGTGTAGACGGCGCAGCGTTCCAGCGTGTTCACGTAGAAGAGCCCGGTGGCCGGATTGTAGGAGGTCGAGAAGAAGTTCGCCGCGCCTTCGACCGCGGGGCAGATGAGCGCGCCCTCCTCGGTCGGCACCGAGTTCGGGTTCATCACCGGCCGCCCGTCGGGCGCGATCTCCTTGGCCCAGGTCAGCTTCTTCACGAGCGGCGTGGCCGAGAGCATCTTGCCGTTCGTCCGGTCGAGCACATAGAGGAAGCCGTTGCGGTTGGCCTGCACCAGCAGCTTCTTCGGCTCGCCCTTCCACTTGGCGTCGACGAGCACCACAGGCTGCACGGCGTCCCAGTCCCACTCGTCGTGCGGCGTCGGCTGGAAGTGCCACTTCAGTTTCCCGGTACGCACGTCGAGCGCGAGGATCGAGCAGGTGTAGAGGTTGTCGCCCTTGCGGTTGTCGCCGTTGAAATCGGGGCCCGCGTTGCCGGTGGGCCAGTAGACGGTCTTCGATTCGGGATCGTAGGAACCGGTGAGCCAGGTCGGCCCGCCGCCGTGCGCGATGTCGACGCCGTCCCAGGTCTCCGAGCCCGGTTCGCCCTTCGCCGGGATGGTCCAGAAGCGCCAGACCTCCTTGCCCGTCTTCTGGTCATAGGCGGCCAGGAACCCGCGCACGCCCTCTTCCCCGCCGGCCGTGCCGGCGACCACGAGGTCTTCGACCGCGAGCAGCGAGCCGGTGGCGTTGTAGTTCTGCCGGAAGTCGGCCATCTCCGTATCCCAGAGGACCGCGCCGGTGTGGCGGTTCAGCGCGACGAGGTGGGCGTGGTCGGTCTGGAAGAAGACGCGGTCGCCGGCGATGGTTACCGAGCGGTTGTTCCCCGGCGACCGCGCGTTCCCGATAAGCCCCTGCGTCGGCGGCTTCGAATACTCCCAGAGCCGCGCGCCGGACCCCGCGTCGAGCGCGATCACGGTGTTGGTGCTGGCCACGTACATCACGCCGTCGTAGACCTGCGGCGTGCCCTGCATGCGGCCGCCGTTGGGAACCGCGAACACCCACTTCACCGACATGCCGGCGACGTTCGCCGTGTTGATCTGGTTGAGCGGGGCGTACCGGTTGCCGGAGAGCTGGCCGTGCATCGAGGGCCAGTCGAACTGCGACACCGCGCGGCGGTAGCGGTCGTTGCCGGCGTTGCGGAGCAGGTGGATCTTCTGGTCGTCGGTGCGGAGCTGCAGTTCCCGGCTGGTGCGCGCGATGGCGAGGCCCTCGAGCGTGGAGCCGTCGGTGAGCGTCACCTTGACGCGCACCGGCTGGAAGCGGCGGCCGCGCCGCGCCGCGCCGAGCGCGCGCATGTGCGCGACGAGGGACTTCACCTCGGCGTCGGCGAGTTGCTTGAAAGCCGGCATGCCTTTGCGCGGGACGCCGTCGCGGATGATGGCGGCGAGCTCGTCGTCGTTCCTGACCGCGAGAACGGGGAAGACGGAGGGCGCGTGCTCACCGCCGTTGCCGTCGGTGCCATGGCAGACCGAGCAGCGGCTCTGGAAGGCGGCGCGACCGTCGGGGGCCTGCGCGAAGGCGGCGAGCGTGACAAAGAACAGAAGGAAGCGCATGGAGGGTTAAGACTCGAGGAGATCGGGGGCCTTGCTGAGGTCGACGCCTTCCCAGCGCGCGACGACGGCGGTGGCCAGGCAGTTGCCGAGCACGTTGACGGACGTGCGGGCCATGTCGAGCACGGCGTCGATGCCGAGGATCATGGCGATGCCGTCCGGCGGGATCGAGAAC
>CAYMTH010000263.1:4913-7256 GCA_964393235.1 uncultured Solibacteraceae bacterium
GCCCATACGCGGCCATCAACGGCATGAAACCCATGCCCGAGAGGATGACGAGCGAAGCGCGAGGGACGCCCGCAACGCCCTTGCTGGTCAGCATCAGCGTCAGCATCATGAGGAGCTGCTGGCTCCAGGTGAGCTCGATGCCGGCGACCTGCGCGCAGAACACCGAAGCGCCAGAGAGATACAACGTGGTGCCGTCGAGGTTGAAGCTGTAGCCCGTCGGCAGCACGAAGCTGACGATGTGCTTCGGCACGCCGAACTTCTCCATATTCTCGAGCGCCTTGGGCAGCGCCGCCTCGCTCGACGCCGTCGAGAAGGCGATGAGCCACGGCTCCTTCACGGCGGCGATGAACCGGCCGAGCGGGATGCGGCAGACGAGAATGACGGCGCCGAGCACCACGACGACGAAGACGATGAGCGCCGCGTACATGGTGACCAGCAGCTTGCCGAGCGTAAACAGAACGCCTAAACCCTTGGCGCCGACGGTGACGGCGATGGCTGCTCCGACGCCGATCGGCGCCAGCATCATCACGTAGCGCGTGTACTGGAACATGACCTCGGCCAGCGATTCGCACCATTCGACGATCGGTTTCGACTTATCCCCGATGGCCGTGCAGGCCGCGCCGAAGATGAAGCAGAAGACGACCAGTTGGAGCACTTCGCCCTTGGCCATCGCGTCGATGACGGAGGCGGGGAAGGTGTGTTCGAGGATCTCGCCGACGGTGGGCGGCTCCTTGAGTTTCGGCACCGCGGCGGCGGGGGATTCGGCGGTGGCCTCGACGTGCTGGCCGGCGCCGGGGCGGATGATGTTCACCGCGCCGAGTCCGAGGAACAGCGCGACGGTCGTGACGATCTCAAAGTACAGGATGGCCTTCCCGCCGACGCGGCCCATGGTCTTGACGTTGCCGGAAGCGGCGATGCCGTAGACGAGGGTGGCGAACAGCAGCGGGGCGATGATGCTCTTGATGAGCTTCAGAAAGATGTTGCTGGCGGGCGTGAGCTGTTTGGCGACGTCCGGCGCGGCGACGCCGAGCGCGACGCCGGCGGCCATCGCGATGAAGATCCAGGTGGTAGCCGAGATGCGGCCGAGAAATCCCATGAGTCTAGCGTTCTCCCCATTTCAGTTTTTGACGGAGGACATCAAAGAACAGCATCTTCGGGGGCCGGACGAGTTGCAACGTGTGCGCGGAACGGCGGCAGACGACTAGGTCGCCGCGCTTGAGAGGTTGTCCCACCTGGCCGTCAACGGTGAGATAGATCTCCTCGTCCTCACTGCCCGCCCGGATGGTGATCTCGCCCGAATCGGGCAGGATGACCGGGCGGTTGGTCAACATATGCGGGCAGATCGGCGTGATGGTGAGGGCGTCGACCTGCGGAAAGATGATGGGCCCGCCGGCGGCGAGGGAGTAGGCCGTGGAGCCGGTGGGCGTGGAGATGATGAGGCCGTCGGCCTTGTAGCGGCAGACGTGGTGGCGGTCCCAGTAGACGTCGAGGTCGATGACGCGGGCGAGCGCCATCTTGGTGAGCACAACGTCGTTGAGCGCCTCGTAGCTGGCGACGGTCTCCTCGCCGCGGACGACCTCGCAGTGCAGCATACCGCGGCGGCCGATGCGGTGTTCGCCGCGCAGGGTGCGTTCGAGCTCGGGGTAGAGCTGTTCGACGGTGATGGCGGTCAGGAAGCCGAGCGAGCCGAGGTTGACGGCGAACAGCGGGATGTCGCGTCCGGCGATGGAGCGGGCGGCCGAGAGCAGCGTGCCGTCGCCGCCGAGGACGATGATGAGCTGTGCGCCGTCGGGCACCCGGTCGCGGTCGAGGCCGCCGGGGCGGCCGAGGTACTGGGCGGAGACATCGTCGAGGCGGACGGAGATGTGTCGCTCTTCGAGCCAGGCGACGAGCTGGGCGAGGACGCCGGGCGCGCGGTCGACGTTGGGCTTTGCGAGGATGCCGACGGTCTTAATGTCTTGCATACAGGAGGAACTCCTTGTTGCCTTCGGCGCCCAGGATCGGGCTTTCGATCGTTTCCGTGCGAAACCCGAGAGCGTGCGCGGCGGCGGCGACGCGGTCGATGGCCTGCTGGTGCAGAGCCGGGTCGCGGACGATGCCGCCTTTTCCGACCTGTTCGCGACCGACTTCGAATTGCGGTTTCACAAGAATTACCAGTGTGCCATCTTCGGAGAGCAAAGGGGGGAGGACGGGGAGGATGATGGACACCGAGATGAAGCTGACGTCGCAGACGGCGAGGCGGACCTTTTCGGGAACGTCGGCGGGGGCGAGGTGGCGGGCGTTGACGCCTTCGCGCAGGGTGACGCGGGGGTCGGTGCGGAGCTTCCAGTCCATCTGGTTGGT
>CAYMTH010000264.1:0-4401 GCA_964393235.1 uncultured Solibacteraceae bacterium
GGGGCATGCGGCGGGCGTCGCGGACGTAGAGCTGGCGGGGCCGGTTGCCGTTGTGGAGGAGCGCGTCGGCGGCGAGGCCCCATTCGCGCCAGACGTTGCGGGTTTCGGCGGGGATGGCGGGGTCGTTGGCGAGCACCCAGAGAAGGCCCTGGGTGAAGTCGCGGTGGTGGTTGTAGATCTTGCGGCGGGTGAGGTGTGAGCCGGTGGGCCAGTCGCGGTTTTCGCCGTAGAGGTTGGCGGAGAGGTCGTGCCAGGAGCCCAAGTCGGTCTTGCCGTTGGGGAGGTTGGCGACGGGGGTCCAGAGCTTGCCGCCGGCCTTGGCGTAGCGGAAGTAGATCTCGTAGTTCTCGCGGCGGAAGTTGGCGGGCTTGGGGAACGGGACGCGGTTGGCGGGGTTCTTGGTCAGGCAGAGGCGGAAGCAGAAGGCCTGGATGTTGCGATCGCCGGCGCCGGGGGTGCCGAGCGGTTCGTCCTGGATGGTGGCGATGAGGCCGCTGCGGGGGTCACCGGGGATTTTGTAGGGATCGACCTTGACGGCGAACTGGGCGTGGGTGGTCTCGGCGCGGATGCCGTTCTTGGTTTCGTTGTACTGGGCGTTGGCTTCGCGGCCCCAGGTGGTTTCGACGCCGGCGGCGGCGAGCAGGTCGCCTTCGAGCGTGGCGTCGAGGAAGACCCTGGCCTCGAAGCGGCGGCCGGATTCGGTGCGGATGGCGCGGAGGCGCTTCGTACCGGGGTGCCATTCGACGGCGGAAGCGAGGCGTTCGTCGCGGTGGACGGCGATGTTGTGCTCGCGGAGCCAGTCGGCGAAGACGGCTTCGGCGACCTTGGACTCGTACTTGTAGACGGGGCCGGGCTGGCCGTATTTGGCGCCGATGCGGCGGTAGAACTCGGCGGCGAGGGCGCCGACGGCATAGTCATTCCGGAACCAGTGGTTGTTGATGTCGGCCGAGCCGAGGCCGTCGACGGTGATGCCGCCGATGTGGGTTTCGGGGGCGACGATCGAGACGGTGCGGCCGGAGCGGGAGAGTTCGACGGCGGCGGCGACGGCGGCCGCGGTGGAGCCGTAGATGACGACGTCGGGGGACTGCGCGGCGGCCGCGAGGGCCGCCGCGCAAAGGAGGGCAAGGAGGCTCGGCATCGCTAAAAATATAGCTTGAGCGCGAGTTGGAAGGCACGGGCGCCGGAGTTGGCGGCGAGGCCCGTGACGGTGCCGAAGTTACCGGCATCGATGTTGCCGGCGGGATTGCCGAAGGTTGGCGTGTTGGTGAAATTGAAGGCTTCTGCGCGGAACTGGAGCTTAATCCGTTCGTGGATGGGGAAGGACTTCATGAGGGAGAGGTCGATGTTGTTCTGGCCATCGGAACGGGTACGGGGGAGGTTGCGCGCGACGTTGCCGAAGGTAAAGGGAGCGGAATTGGCAAAGGCGGCGCGATTGAGCCAGCGATCGATGTTGGGGTTGTCCAAGGAAGGGTCGCCGACGGCGTTGGGACGGCTGGAGCCGAAAGCGGTGCCGTTCTGGGTGACGGCGATGACGTTGCCGCTCTGAAAGCTGGCGATGGCGTTGAACTGCCAGCCGCCGGTGAGGCCGCGGTAGATGGGGTGGCCGGCCTTGCCGAAGGGCAGTTCGTAGCTGGCGGAGATGACGAGGCGCTGGGGCAGGTCGTTGGAGGAGACTGAGCGTTCGGCGGCGAGGTTGTCCCAGTTGCGGACGCTGTTGTCGCCGGACTCGGCGAAGTTGTTGCCGCCGTCGCCGGTGTTGTTATCGATGAGTTTGGAGAAGGTATAGGCGAGCAGCATGCTGAGGCCCTGGGAGAAGCGTTTTTCCACGCGGAGTGTGGCGGCGTGGTAGTTGGAATCGGCGAGGGTGGTATAGCCGCTGACGCCGCTGAACTGGGGGTAGGTATCGAGGAGGGTAGCGCGCGTGACTTGGCGCTGGCCGCCCGCGAGGTTGGGAGCGATGATGCCGAAGAAGGGGTTATCGACCAGCTGCTGGAGCCCGGTGCCGAGGGCGCGGAACTGCTGGGGCAGATAGTCGAACGTAGCGCGGCCCGGGAGCTTGACGCCGCGGTTGCCCATGTAACCGGCTTCGACGAGCCAGTTGCCTTTGAGTTCGCGCTGGGCGGTGAGGCTCCACTGCTGGGAGTAGCCGCGGCGAATATCGCGGCGGTTGCCGCTGATGCCCTGGCCGAGGAGGCTTTGGGCGCCCTGGCTGGAGCCGATGGGGGCGAGCTTCCCGTTGGGGAAGGGATTGGCGAGGGTTTCGTTGGGCGTGAAGCCGCCGTCAATGGAGGAGACGAGCGGGGTATTCAGTGAGAAGCCGGTGCGATCGAGGCCGACGTAGATGCCGGTGGTGGGAAGGTAGGAGATGCCGTAGCCGCCGCGGATGACGGTTTTGGGCAGGACCTGCCAGGCGAAGCCGAGGCGGGGCTGAAAGTTGGTGTATTCGGCGTCGCGGTGGCCGCGGTTGTTGCCGTTGACACCGGGGAAGGCGAGGCCGCCGACCATTTTGACGCCATTGATGGTATAGGTGGCGGAGGGGTCGAAGTTGGAGATGACGCCGTAGCGGTCGGTGATGCCGCCTTCGACTTCCCAGCGGAGGCCGAGATTGAGGGTGAGGCGGGGGGTAAGCTTCCAATCATCCTGGGCGTAGAGGGCGAAGTTCTTCACGGTTTCCGTGACCGGGGCGCTGACGCCGACGGTGCCGCCGGCTGGGGTGCCGAGCATGTAGCTGGCGAAGCCGAAGCCGCTGGTGGCGCCGGCGGTATTGGGGTTAGGACCCTGGGTGAAGCCGCGGTTGAAGCTGAACGACATGCCGGCGATGCCCTGGGTGTTATTGAGCTGATAGACGCGGTTATCAGAACCGAATTTGAAGGTATGGGCGCCGCGAATCCAGGTGAGGGTGCCGGTGTAGCTGAAGGCCTTATTGGACTGGACGAGCTGGTCGCCCTGGTCGGCGCCGATCGACGACATGTCGCTCATGTCAAAGCGGGGGAAGCTTTGCAGCTGCATGAGGGAATTGAGGCGGGCGGCCATGTTGACCTTGGTGACATCGAAGCCGAAGCTGCGGGTGACGCGGTTGGGGAGGTAGAAGTTGAGGCCGCCGCGGACGTCGAACAGGAGGTTGGGGCGGAGGGAATCGGAAAAGCTGACGAAGGCGGAGTGGCGCTGGAGCGGGAGGTCGGAGGTTTGGATTTCGGCGATGTTGTCGTAGAAGTTGGGGACGCCCTGGAGGGTCTTGTCCCAGGTGTAGCGGCCGGCGAGGCGGCGGGTGGGAGAGAGGTAATGATCGAGGCGGAGGCCGTAGATGTCCTTGTCGATGGGGGAGGACCCGAGGCCGAAGAAATTATTGGCGTTGGTAATGGGGACGCCGGCGGTATTGGGGGCGGGATAGAAGGCGTTGACGCCGACGGCGGCCTGGGAGAGGCGGTTGGCGGGGATGCGATTGCCGGGGAACTGGTCGCGGAGGCGGTTGGCGGGGTTGGCGGGGTCGGGGCGGGTGGAGAGAGGATCGAAGACCTGGATGAGTTGGCCGGCGGCGGTGCGGGTTTCGCTGAAGTCGCCGGAGCGCTGGAGAGAGGTCGGAACGGAGCGGATGGTGGAGGCGAGGGTACGTTGCTTGAACTGTTCCCAGTTGAAGAAGAAGAAGGTCTTGTCCTTGCGGATGGGGCCGCCGACGGTGGCGCCCCACTGGTTGAAGACGAAGGGCTGGCGGGCGCGGCCGTTGCGGTTGGAGAAGAAATCGTTGGCGCGGAGGCTCTTATTGCGGAGGAACTCATAGAGGCTGCCGTGGATTTCGTTGGTGCCGGCCTTGGAGATGAGGTTAATGACGCCGCCGCCGGTACGGCCGAACTCCGCGCTAGGGTTGCGGACGATGAGGCGGAACTCTTCGGTGGCGTCGACGGAGAGGGGGGTCTGGAGGGAGCCGGAGGTGAAGTTTTCGCTGGCGATACCGTCGACCATGTAGCTATTCACGCTGGCGCCGCCGCCGCCGATGGAGGCGCGTCCGCCGCCGAAGGCGGAGACGGGGAGGTCGCCGTAGGAACCGGTGGCGCGGACGCCGGGCACGAGGAGGGCGAACTGCAGCGGGTTCCGGCCGACGGTGGGCATGTCGAGGATTTTCTGGTTGGGAACGACGGTGGAGATGGTGGCGCCTTCGGTCTCCAGCAGCGGGGCGGCGCCGGTAACTTCGATCTTTTCGCTGACCTGGCCGACTTCGAGGGCGAAATCGAGGCGGAGGATCTGGCCTTCGTCGAGGTTGAGGCCGGAGCGGACGGATTCCTTAAATCCGGCCTGCTGGACGGTGACGGCGTAGACGCCGCGGATGAGGAGGGGCGCGGCGTAGTAGCCTTCGGTGTTGGAAACGAGTTCGCGGCGGACGCCGGTTTCGGTGTTGGTGATGCT
>CAYMTH010000264.1:4411-7251 GCA_964393235.1 uncultured Solibacteraceae bacterium
GCCGGAGACGACGGCGCCGGAGGAATCGGCGACGCGGCCGGTGATCTGCGCGGTTTGAGCGAAGAGGGCCGTGGTAAGGAGCAGTAGCGTGAGTAGTTGCTTCATGGCATTTTCCTTGGGATTAAAATTCGGGTGGACCATCGGTGCCGACACGCGGGCGCTGCGCGGGGAGCGGGCGGCGGTGCTGGTGTTGGATCCGATTGGTCATTCGGGGCAGTGAGCAGACACAGGGCCGGGGCCGCTCCGGATGGCGGAGGAGCGGAGACGGACCAGGGAGTCAGATACGAATCAGGTCCAGAGGTCGGAGACCTCGCGGAAGTTCACGACTTTGGTTCCGGCGGCGGGATCGACGTATAAGAAATCACGGCCGGAGGGGGTATTGGTGATACGTTTGGAGTAGTCGATGCCGAGGACGGAGTAGATGGTGGCGCAGACGTCCTCGGGGTAGACGGGGCGTTTGCCGGACCAGCCGAACTCGGTGATGTGGGCGCACTCGTCGTCGGTCTTGCCGATGACGCGGCCGCCTTTGACGCCGGCGCCGGAGAAGAGGGCGAACATGGTGTCGGCGTAGTGTTCGCGGCCGGCGACGGGGGTGAGGTCGCCGGGGGTGCGGCCGAACTCGCCCATGCAGATGACGAGGGTCTTGTCGAGGAGATTGAGACGTTTGAGATCGGCGAGAAGGGCGGCGTAGGCGGCGTCGAGCGTGGAGCAGGTCTTGTAGAGCCCGCCCTGGCCGTTCGTGCCGTAGATGTTCGAGTGGTGGTCCCAGCCGGGCTGGGTGACCATGATGAACTTGGCGCCGGCGTCGGCGGCAACCATATTGCGGGCGATGAGGCAGGCGTCGCCGAAGGCGGTGGCGCCGTAGGCCTTGCGCTCGTCGTCGGTGATCTGGAGCACGGTCGACATCTTCGGGTGGTTCATCATCTTGAACACCTGTTTGGAGAAGCTGTCGAAGCGGCGCATGCCGGCGGGCGTGGAGTCGTCGAGGCCTTCGCGGGAGGTATCGATCCGTTGCAGGGCTTCCCAGCGGCGGAGGAGGCGGGCGCGGTCCTTTTCGTCGACGAAGAAGGGGAGGTTTTTGCGGGCGAGGTCGAGGGTGAGGGGGGCGCAGTCGGCGGCGAGGCAGCCTTCGCCCTGGAGCGGACCGTACATGGTGGTCGGCTCGTAGTTCATGGAGACGAAGGGGGGCAGGAAGTCGGACTCGCGGCGGCGGGGGTTGAACTCGTGGGCGACGACGGAGCCGATGGCGGGCATTTCCTTGATGCGGGCGGCGGAGACGGCGTGGCCGGTTTGGAGATAATACTGGCCGCGGGAGTGGACGGTTTCCCAGGCGGAGGCGGAGCGGACGACGGCGATCTCGCCGAGCTGGTCGACGAGCTTTGGCATGAGGCCGTAGGGGAACTCGTAGCCGTACTTGGTGGCGCGGACGTCGCGGTTTTCGGGGGCCCATTTGCCGTGCTTGACGTCGAACATGTCCATGGGGGACGGGCCGCCCTGCATGTTCAGGAAGATGACCGCTTCGGCCGAGCCGCGGACGCGGACGCGGGACTGGGCGTGGACGTTGACGGGGCGGAAGGCTTCGCTGAGCTCGTAGCCGGCGACGGAGAGGGCGCCCATTTGGAGCAGCTGGCGGCGGGAGAGCGGGGGGAAGTTCGGCATGTCAGTAGAAGAGGAAATCGAGGCGGTTGACGAGGGTCCAGAGGAGGTCTTCGGCGCCTTCCTTGAGGTCGGGCTGGAGGAGGCTTTGGGCGATCTCGCGCTCCTTGTCCGAGGGGAAGCGGGCGAGGGCGGCGAGGTAGACCTCGTCGACGAGCTTTTCGGGCGGGAGTTTGAGCAGCGGGCTGTCTTTCGCGAGGGTGAGGCGTTCGCGGATCACCTTGTCGTTGAGGAGGATGGCGGCCTGGACCATCGAGGGTTTACGGTCGGCTTCGATGGCATAGCGGTCGCACTGGCCGAAGGCCTGCAGGGCGCGGTAGACTGCGGGGTCGGACTTGTCGACGTCCTGCGGGGAGCGGGTCTGGAAGATGGCGGGGACCTTCTTGTCGGAGAAGGTGATCTTGTAGCTGGGCTTGAGGGCGGCGGTGTGGCTGACGGCGTCGAAGAGCATTTCGGCCGAGAGGCGGCGGGTGACGCGGCGGGTGAAGTAGGAGTCGTAGTTGGGGCTCCAGGATTTGGGCGCGGCGATGGCGCGCTGGTAGGCGTCGGAGGTGACGATGAGCTTCATCAGGCGGCGGAGGTCATGGCCGTTATCGCGGAAGTCCTTCGCGAGGTCTTCGAGGAGCTCGGGGTGGGAGGGCTGGATGGTCCAGGGAGCGGGGGGCGGGTTCTTGGGGTCCTGGCGGGCGAGGTCGAAGTCGAAGGGGCCGTCGACAATTCCCTGCCCCATGATCTCGGCCCAGAAGAGGTTGACGGCGGCGCGGGCGAACTGGGGGTGGCTGGTGAGCATGCGGGCGTAGGCTTGGCGGGGCTTTTCGCCGGGGAGGGGCTTTTCGCCGGTGAAGAGGAACGTGGGGGTGACGTCGGCCTTGCGGTCGCGCGGGGGGCGGAGAGAGGAGCGGGTGGTGAGGTCGTAGCCTTTGCGGGAGTCGCGGACCATGAACTGCGGGGAGCGGCCGTAGACGGGGGAGATGTAGGTTTTGCCGAAGAAGGAGGCCTGGCGCCACATTTCGGCGCGTTTGCGCTGGCTGAGCCAGAGGTTGACCTTTTCGAGGTGGTTGGCGCCGTCGTGGCAGGAGACGCATTCGAGGCTTACGCCGAGGAAGAGGCGGGTGGTGTTGATGGCGATCTCGTCGGCGGTGTCCTCATGGTTCATCTGGTAGCCGTCGCCCTCGAAGACGTGG
>CAYMTH010000265.1:0-7245 GCA_964393235.1 uncultured Solibacteraceae bacterium
GCTGCGGGGGGTGTTCGGGGACCGGGCGGTGATCGACCTGCAACGGCATTTTCTGCGGGAGGAGGAGGCGCGGAATCAGGCCTTTTTAGCGATGGGCCTGCCGGTGGCGGCGGCGAACGGGGTGAGCCACGCGACGCGGGAGGAGCGGCCGTTGATGGACGTTCTGACGTGCGTGCGGCATCACCGGACGATCGACAACGCGGGACGGCTGCTGGCGCGGAATTCGGAGCGTTTCTTCAAACCGGCGCGGCAGATGGAGGCGCGGGCGATCGACGGGGCGAAGGCGCTGGCGGAGCGGTTGGACTTCACGTTGCAAGACCTGGGGTACCGATTTCCGCGCTATCCGGTGCCGGCGGGGGAGACGATGGACAGCTTCCTGTGGAAGCGCACGTTCGAGGGCGCGGCGCGGCGGTACCGGCCGCTGCACGACCGGGCGCGGCGGCAGTTGGAGCGGGAGCTGCGGTTGATCGAAACGCTGCGGCTGGCGGGGTATTTCCTGATCGTGTGGGACATTGTGGAGTTCTGCCGGCGGGAGGGGATTATGGTGCAGGGAAGGGGGTCGGCGGCGAACAGCGCGGTTTGTTATTCGCTGGGGATCACGGCGGTGGATCCGGTGGGGATGGAACTGCTGTTCGAGCGGTTTTTGTCGGAAGAGCGGGGGGAGTGGCCGGACATCGATCTGGACCTGGCGAGCGGGGAGCAGCGAGAGAAGGCGATCCAGTACGTTTACGCGCGGTACGGGAAGCTGGGGGCGGCGATGACGGCGAACGTGATCACGTACCGGGCGCGGTCTGCGGTGCGGGAGGCGGGGAAGGTGCTGGGGTTTCCGGAGGGGCTGTTGGGGCGGCTGTCGACGCTGGTGGGGCGGTGGGGCGACGAGGAGGGATTGGAAGAACGGATGGAGAAGGCGGGGCTGGCGGCGACGCATCCGCGGGCGGCACTGCTGGGGAAGATGGTGCGGGGGTTTCTCGACCTGCCGCGGCATCTGGGACAGCACTCGGGGGGGATGGTGATTTGCGAGGGGCAGTTGGACGCGATCGTGCCGTTGCAGCCGGCGACGATGCCGGGGCGGGTGATCGTGCAGTGGGACAAGGAAGACTGCGCGGATATGGGGATCATCAAGGTCGACCTGCTGGGGCTGGGGATGATGGCGGTGTTGAAAGAGTCGCTCGACCTGATCCGGGTGCATTACAAGGAAGACGTCGATCTGGCGCTGATTCCGAAGGACGACGCGAAGGTCTACGACGCGCTGCAGCGGGCGGACACGATCGGGATGTTTCAGGTGGAGAGCCGGGCGCAGATGTCGTGCCTGCCGCGGATGCGGCCGGCGAATTTTTACGACATCGTGGTGCAGGTGGCAATCATCCGGCCGGGGCCGATCGTAGGGAACATGCTGCATCCGTACCTGCGGCGGCGGCAGGGGATGGAGCCGCCGGTGAGTCTGCATCCGTCGCTCGACCAGGTGTTGAAGCGGACGATGGGTGTGCCGCTGTTTCAGGAGCAGTTGCTGCGGATGGCGATGATCGCGGCGAACTTCACGGGCGGGGAGGCGGAGGATCTGCGGCGGGCCATGGGGTTCAAACGCTCGCAGAAACGGATGGCGGAGGTGGAGGAGCGGCTGCGGGCGGGGATGACGAAGAACGGGATACTCGGGCCGACGCAGGACGCGATCGTGCAGTCGATCACGGCGTTCGCGCTGTACGGATTTCCGGAGTCGCACGCGGCGAGTTTCGCGCTGTTGAGCTATGCGAGCGCGTACCTGAAAGAGCACTACCTGGCGGCGTTCACGGCGGCGATTCTGAACAATCAGCCGATGGGGTTTTATAACCCGCAGACGCTGGTGAAAGACGCGCAGCGGCACGGGTTGCGGGTGCTGCCGGTGGACGTGACGGTCTCGGAGTGGCTGTGCACGATCGAAGAGCGGGATGGGGAGCTGTGCCTGCGTCTGGGGATGAATTACGTGAAGGGGCTGCCGAAGGCGGCGGCGGAGGCGATCGTGGCGGCGCGGCCGTTCACGAGCATCGACGAGATGAAGCGGCGGGTGGGGGCGGTGACGAAGGAGGAGATGTACCGGTTGGCGGAGTTGGGGGCGTTGAACCGGATCGGCGGGTCCGTGCAGCGGCACCGGCGGGAGGCGGTGTGGCAGACGAGTCTGGCGGCGCGGCCGGCGGGACCGCTGTTCGCGGGGGACGGGGACGCGCCGGCGCCGCTGCCGCCGATGGAGGATCTCGACCGGCTGCAGGCGGACTTCCGGAACAGCGGACTGTCGATCGGGGCGCATCCGATGCACTACGCGCGGGAGCGGCTGGACGAGCAGGGCGTGCTGCGGGCGGGGGATTTATGGGCGGTGCCGAACGAGCGGTTCGTACGGGTGGCGGGACTGGTGATCTGCCGGCAGCAGCCGCAGACGGCGAAGGGGTTCGTGTTTCTGAGCCTGGAGGACGAGACGGGGATTTCGAACATCATCATCCCGCCGAAGCTGTTCGCGGAGGTGCGGACGACGGTGTTGCAACACTCGTACCTGCTGGTGGGCGGGGTGCTGCAGAACCAGCGGGGAGCGATCTCGATCCGGGCGCGGAAGGTGGGGCCGGTGCGGAGCGCGCAGGTGGCGGTGAAGTCGCACGATTTCTGTTGAAGAAACGGTATACTGCGGCCACTGCGCATGAAAACGTTACTACTATGGATGGCGGCGATGGCGGGGGCGTACGGACAGGCGGAGTGGAGCGCGGGCGTGGCCGCGGTGGACGTGACACCGAAGGAGCCGATCTGGCTGTCGGGGTACGCGAACCGGACGCAGCCGTCGCAGGGCGTCGTGCAGCCGATCTACGTGAAGGCCGCGGCGTTCCGGCAGGGCGGACGGACGGCGGTGCTGGTGACGAGCGATTTGCAGGGGCTCGACGTGGAGATGATCGACGAGATCGCGCGGCGGTCGGAGCGGGAGTTCGGCGTGGGGCGGGAGCAGCTGGTGCTGAACTACTCGCACAATCACAGCGCGCCGGTGACGGGGAAGGTGCTGCACCTCTACTACAACCTGACGGCGGAACAGAAGGCCGTGGTGGACCGGTATACGCGGTGGCTGGTGGACCGGATGGTGGAGGCGATCGGGGCGGCGGTGAAGGACCTGGCGCCGGCGGAGTTGACGTTCGAACAGGGGCTGGCGGGCGTGGCGGTGAACCGGCGGCGGGCGCGGCCGGGCGGGCGATCGCTGTACGGGCCGGTGGATCAGGACGTGCCGGTGCTGGCGATCCGGGCGCCGGGCGGGAAGCTGCGCGGGATCCTGTTCGGGTACTCGTGCCATACGACGGCGCTGTCGGGTTATCAGATCAGCGGCGATTACGCGGGGTTCGCGCAGGCGGCGCTCGAGCAGCGGTACCCGGGGGCGAAGGCGCTGTTCGTGCAGGGTTGCGGGGGCGACGCGAATCCGCTGCCGCGGGTGATGGGGAACGACAGCGTGGAGGCGCTGGAACTGGCGACGATGTACGGCACGATATTGGCGCGGGCGGTGGAAGCGGTGCTGCGGGCGCCGATGGCGGCGGTGCGGGGGGAGTTGCGGACGGGGTATACGGTGATCGACGTGCCGTTCCGGAAGGCGCCGTCGCGGGAGCAATTGGAGGCGCGGCTGGCGGGTGCGACGGGCGGGAAGCGCAGGCAGATTCAGTATCTGTTGGACAAGTTGAACCGGGAGGGGCGGCTGCCGGAGTCGCATCCGTACCCGATCCAGGTGTGGCGGTTCGGGAGCGGATTTCAGTTCATCGCGCTCACGGGCGAGGTGGTGGTGGATTACTGCCTGCGGTTCAAGAAACAGTACGGGAACGATTCGACGTGGGTGGCGGGGTACACGAATGAGCTGCTGTCGTATATCCCGTCGCTGCGGGTGCTGCGGGAGGGCGGCTACGAGGGCGTCGACGATATGGACGAGTATGGGCTGCCGGCGCCGTATGCGGAGGAACTGGAAGAGAAAATCGCGACAGCGGTAGATCAATTGATGAAATTACAGTCGTCATTGAATTGAAACAGTTTTGTCAGAAAGCTGTAGTGGATGGCTTTCTAGGCTGGGAAGTGCATGTATCGAATTGCACGATTTCTGCCTGTATTGGCATGTTTGGGCGCGATTGCCTTCGGGCAGGTGGACCGCGCGACGCTGAGCGGTTCCGTTTCCGATCCGTCTGGGGCGAAACTGGCAGGGGCGATGGTTCTGGTGGAATCGCCGGCGACCGGATTCCGGCGGGAGGGGCTGACGACCGAGGCCGGGGCGTATCAGATGCCCGGATTACCGGTGGGCGCTTACACGGTGACGGTGTCGAAGAGCGGGTTTCACACGGCGAAGTTTGAGCAGGTGGTGCTTGGCGTGGGGCAGTCGCGAACGTTGGACGCGCAGTTGGCGATCGGGACGGTGAACACGGCGGTGGAGGTGGTGGCGAGCGCGACGCCGCTGGATCAGACGAGCGCGGAGATCGGACAGGTGATCGGCGAGCAGCAGATGCGGAATATTCCGCTGAACGGGCGGCACTGGGCTTCGCTGATGCAACTGGCGCCGGGGGCGGTGAACGTGGGCGAGGGGAATCAGAATTCGATCCGGTTTTTCGGACGGCCGCGAGACGACAACAATTGGACGTTCGACGGCGTGGACGCGACGGGGATCAAAGATCCGCGGCAGGAAGGGAATCTGCGGCTGGTGATTTCAACGGACTCGATCGCGGAGTTCCGTGTGAACTCGCTGCCGTTCACGGCGGAAGGCGGCATCGGGGGCGGGGCGCAGGTGAACCTGGTGTCGAAGACGGGCACGAACCAATTTCACGGGTCGGCGTATGAGTTTCTGCGCAACGGCGCGCTGGACGCGCGGCGGCCGTTCGACGGGGCGAATCCGCCGCCGTTCCGGTTGAACCAGTTTGGCGCGAATCTGGGCGGGCGAATCGTAAAAGACCGCACCTTCTTCTTTGCCAACTGGGAGAGCCTGTACCAGCGGCTGACGATTTCGCGGGCTGACGGGTTGGTGCCGAGCGCGTCGTTCCGGCAGCGGACGCCGGCGGCGCTGCAGAGTCTGATCAACCTGTATCCGGTGGGGAATGCGCCGGGGGCTAACGCAAATGTGGATCGGCTGATCGCCGAGACGCCCGAGAAGCGGAACGAGCACAGTGGGATGATGCGCGTGGATCACCGGATCAACGACAAGCACAGCCTGTTTTTCCGGTTTGCGATGACCGACGGGTTGATCAGTCAGATCCGGAACGGACTGCTGGAGACGCGGGACTCGTTCATCCGGCCGACCAATGCCACCGTGCAGTGGCAACAGTTGTGGACACCGGGGATGGTGAACGAGGTAAAGCTCGGATTCAACCGTTCGGCGCTCACCCGCTACGACGTGGGCCGGATTCCGGAAGGCGTGTCGATCCCGGGATTCACGTCGACGCAGCCGACGACGTACATCATCGAGAAACCGAGCGCGTATTCGGTAGTGGACAATCTTTCGTGGGTGCGCGGGCGGCATACGATCAAAGCGGGCGGTGAAATCCGCCGGATCCACCTGAACGTCGGGAACGGCGCGGCGACGAGCGTGGCGTTCGCAAACCTGGACGCGTTCCTGCGCAACTCTTTGAACAGCGTGTCTCTGGGCGGCCGGCTGGATACGGTGGGCGTGCGGCGCACGTTCCATGCGGTGTACCTGCAGGACGAGATCCGGTTCAGCCAGGAGTTGACGCTCAATATCGGGCTGCGCTACGAGCAGTACACGGTTTCGAAGGACGTGGCCGGGCGCGGGCGCGTGTTTGACGCGGTGCGCTGCCAGGGCTTCTGCGCGCCGGGGACGCCCTGGTTTTTCGGCGACAACGACAACATTGCGCCGCGCCTGTCGCTGGCCTGGTCGCCGAAGGCGCTGGGCGGGAAGACGGTGATTCGCACGGGCTACGGGCGGTACTTCGGGCCAGGGCAGAACGACGACGTAACGGCGGCCATCGACAGCCTGCCGGAGAATTTCTCGCTGACGGCGGCGGACGCGCCATCGCTGAGCTACCCGCCGGCGCCTTTCCTCGCGCAACTGCGATCGCAGGGGCAGACGCCCCGCAGCGTGCAACGGGACCGCAAGGAACCGGAGTCGCACATGTGGACGCTGTCGGTGCAGCGGGAGATGCCGAAGGGATTCGTCGGGCAGGTGGCCTATGTCGGCAACGTAGGGCGGAACCAGTTGACGCGGACGTACGTGAACACGCTCGATCCGGTGACGCGGCGGCGGCCATTGACGGCGTTCGGACAGATCGATGAGAAGCGGTTTGACGGCGTAACGAACTTCAACGGACTGCAGTCGTCGTTGACACGATCGTTCACCAAAGGGCTGTTGCTGCAGGCGCAGTACATGTGGGGCCACGCGATCAGCGACAACGCCGGCTCCGGCGAGGGCGGACAGATCCAGAACGTCGCCTGCCGTGCCTGTGACAAGGGCGACGCCGACTACGATGTGCGGCAGACGTTCACCGCAAACGGCGTCTACCAGCTTCCGTTCGCGCGGGACCGCTGGTACGGCGGCTGGGATCTGAGCGGCATCTTCACGGCGCGGACGGGGCTGCCGTTTTCGGTGACGATCGCCCGGGCGGCCGCGGCGGTGCCGTCGGGGCAGACGCAGAACCAGCGCGCCGACTACGTCGGCGGTGCGGTGTATGCAACGAACAAGGGACCCGGGCTGTGGTTGAATCCGGCCGCGTTCGCCGCCCCCGCCAACGGGGCGTACGGCAACTCCGGACGCAACCGGTTTCGCGGCCCCGGCCTCTGGCAGACGGATATGGCGATTTCGAAGAAGTTCCGCATGACGGAAGCGATCAACCTCGACTTCCGGACGGAGTTCTTCAACTTCTTCAACCGGGCGCAGTACGGAAATCCGGTCGCGGCGCGGCAGAACTCGACGTTCGGCCAGATCCTGGCGACTGCGAATGACGGCGCAACGGGCACAGGGACGTCGCGGCAGTTGCAATTCATGTTGCGGTTGAACTTCTGATGCTGGCCGAAATTCTTCTGGCCGGGTTGCTCGCGCAGGCAGATGTTCCGGTCCTGCGCGAGACGGCTCCGGAGCGGCATCAGACCGACGATCCCGCCGTATGGCGCCATCCGAAGCGCGTGACGGAAAGTTTGATCATCGGCACCGTCAAGATGCCCGCGCCGGATGGCGCAGTGGCGGTGTACCGGTTGGACGGGACACTGCTGATGCGCGTGAACGGGGTCGACCGGCCGAACAACGTGGACGTGGCGTACGGGGTG
>CAYMTH010000266.1:0-1195 GCA_964393235.1 uncultured Solibacteraceae bacterium
ACCGTCGGGCAGAAGGTTGCCCGCCAGGACTTCGAAGCCGTCGCCGCCAAGGCCATCACGCAGCTCCCCCTCACCGTCGCCACCAACCGCGGCACTGCCGGCGCCGCTGAGATCGCCGCCTCCGCGCTCTATGACCTGAAGCGCGCCGAGATCGTCGGCGAACGCACCTACGGCGATGCCGCCATCCGCAAGCCCGTCGTCATGGACGATGGCGCCGCCGTCATCCTCTCGGTCGCCAAGTTCCACAACGCCACCGGCAAGGCCATCCAGGACACCGGCGTGATGCCCTCGGTCCCGGTCGCCGACCTCGATCCCCCCGACCTCGGCGACGACGAAGACGCCCCCGCCGCGCCCAAGAAGGAAGAAAAGCCCAAGTCCAACGAGGACCTCATCCTCAAGAAGGCCATCGAGATTTCGCTCAAGGGTCTCAGCCCGGCCGAAGCCCAGGCTGCCCAGGCCCTCCGCGATGCGGCCAAAAAGGCCGAAAACGGCGGAGACTCCGGTCTCGGCCCGTTGAACATTCCGAAACCCTAAAGTAAGAGAAGAAACGAAAAGCCATGCCCCTTTACGAGTACCGCTGCCAGAAGTGTAACGAGACCTTCGAGGTCCGGCAGAAGTTCTCTGACGAGCCAATCGCAACCCACCCCGGCTGTGGTGGCGAGGCCCAGCGCCTCCTGTCGACTCCAGGTCTCCATTTCAAAGGTTCCGGCTTCTACATCACCGACTACGGCAAGGGCGGTTCCAAGTCCGCCTCCTCCCCCGCTAAGTCCGAATCGAAGCCGGCCGAATCGAAGCCCGCCGCCTCGACGCCCTCCACGCCCGCCAAGTCCTGACGGCGCACCCGCGCCACTTCGGATACGATGAATCCGATGAAGGGCGCACTTCTGTTCCTCCCCCTCGCGGCCGCCCTCACGGCCGCGGGGCCGGATATTGTCCAAAAACGCTGCCTCTCCTGCCATAACGCGCAGGCCCGCATGGGCGGCCTCAACCTCGAGTCCCGCGCCGCCGCCGCCCCTGTCCTCGACGGCAAAATGGCCGCCCGCGTCAAGGCCGGCCAAATGCCCCCCGGCGGCGGCCTCGGCACCGAAGAACGCGCCGAGCTCCTCGCCTGGCTCGCCGCCGGCGCCCCGTGGGAAGGCTCGCTCAAAGCCGCCACCCGCCCCAAACACGCGCTTGGCGGCTTGCAAGCGCGTGC
>CAYMTH010000266.1:1205-7225 GCA_964393235.1 uncultured Solibacteraceae bacterium
AAAGCCGCCACCCGCCCCCGCGCCGGCAAGGACTGGTGGTCCCTCCAACCCCTCAAAGTCCCCGCCGGATCGATCGATTCACTCATCGCCGCGAAGCTCTCCGACAAAGGCCTCTCCCTCTCCCCCGAAGCCGATCGCCGCACCCTCCTCCGCCGCCTGACCTTCGATCTCACCGGCCTCCCGCCCACACCGGAAGCGGTCGAAGCGTTCGTCAAATCCGGCGACTACGAAGCCCTCGTCGACCGCCTCCTCGCCTCCCCCGCCTACGGCGAGCGCTGGGGCCGCCACTGGCTCGACGTCATCCGCTTCGGCGAAAGCAACGGCTACGAACAGAACCACATCCGCCCCACCGCCTGGCCCTTCCGCGACTACGTCATCCGCGCCTTCAACGCCGACACCCCCTTCAACGAAATGATCCGCCAGCACCTCGCCGGCGACGTCGTCGGCAAGGGCGATCCCGCCATCGAAGTCGCCACCGGCTTCCTCGTCGCCGGCCCCCACGACACCGTCGGCAATCAGGCCGAAGCCTTCAAACGCCAGCAGCGCGCCGACGACTACGACGACATGGTCAACGCCACGGCCTCCGCCTTCCTCGGCCTCACCGTCAACTGCGCCAAGTGCCACGACCACAAATTCGATCCGATCCTCCAGACCGACTACTACCGCCTCGCCTCCGTCTTCGCCGGCGTCTTCCACGGTGAACGCGACCTCGCCACCCCCGCCCAGCGCGCCGCCTATCGCGCCGCCGCCGAGCCCGTCGAGGCCCGCATCGCCGCCGCGAAGAAGCAGCTCGAAAGCCTCCGCGCCGACGCCGCACCCCGCCTCCCCGAAGCCGAAAAACGCGTCCGCGCCCGCCTCCGCGAAGCCGTCTCCGCCGCCGGCACCGAAGAGAAGTTCGCCGCTCGCCAGGCCCGCTACGTCCGCCTCGAATTCCCGCAGGGCGCACCCGGCGGCCTCGACGAAATCGAGGTCTTCGCCGCCGGCAGGAATGTCGCCGCCGGCGCCCCTGTTAACGCCTCTTCCACCCGCGTCGCCGAGGGCAACCCCGACGCCTACCACCCCCGCTTCCTCACCGACGGCGCCTTCGACAAACGCTGGTTCGCCGCCGCCTCCCCCGTCACCGTCACGCTCGATCTCCAAGCCCCCGCCCCCGTCGATCGCGTCCTCTGGTCCGCCGATCGCAAGCAAGCCATGCAGGGCCGCTTCGCCCTCCAGGCCCCGGCCCGCTACAACGTCTCCCTGTCCCTCGACGGAGCCGCCTGGACCCCCGTCGCCTCCGACGCCGGCCGCCTCCCCGCGCGCAAGGAAGCCGCCGAACGCCTCTTCCTCATCGAGGCCCTCCCCGCCGGTGCTTACGAAGCCGCCGAACGCGAACTCGCCGCCGCCGAGGACGCCCTCAAGAAGATCGAGAAACTCCCCCGCGCCTACGCCGGCATCCTCCGCGCCCCCGAAGAGCCCGTCTACCTCCACAAAGGCGGCAACGTCATGCAGCGCGGCCCCGCCATGCCCCCGGGCAGCCCCTCCGCCCTCCCCGGCTTCGAACTCCCGCTCGACGCCCCCGACACCGACCGCCGCCTCGCTCTCGCCAACTGGCTCGCTTCCGACGCGAACCCGCTCACCCCCCGCGTCATGGCCAACCGCCTCTGGCACTATCACTTCGGGCGCGGCCTCGTCGCCACCCCCTCCGACTTCGGCTTCAACGGCGAACGCCCCTCCCACCCTGAACTCCTCGACTACATCGCCGGCCGCCTCCTCCACTACAACTGGCGCCTCAAGCCGCTCCACCGCGAAATCGTTCTTTCCAAGACCTACCGCCAGTCGAGCGCCGGGAACCCCGCCGCCGCTAAAATCGACGCCGATTCCCGCCTCCTCTGGCGCTTCCCCCCGCAGCGCCTCCAGGCCGAAGCGATTCGCGATTCCATGCTCGCTGTCGCCGGCGTTCTCAAGACCGAAACCGGCGGCCCCAGCTTCCAGCTCTATAAGTACACCGTCGATAACGTCGCCACTTACTTCCCGCTCGAAAACTTCGGCCCCGAGACTTACCGCCGCTCCGTCTACGCCCAGTCCGCCCGGTCCATCCGCACGGGACTCCTGAGCCTCTACGACTGCCCCCATTCCTCCCTCCCCGAACCCCGCCGCGTGGTGACCACGTCCCCCCTCCAGGCCCTGTCGTTATTGAACAACAGCTTCACCCTCGACATGTCCCGCGCCTTCGCCGCCCGCTTCTCCGCCGCCCCCGATCCCGTCGCCCGCGCCTTCTCCCTCGCCTTCGGCCGCCCGCCCTCGCCCGAAGAGAAAACCGCCGCCGCCAACTTACTCAGCCGCCATGGCGCCGAAGCCCTCGCCCGGGCGCTCTTCAACACCAACGAGTTTGTCTATGTCCACTAACCGCCGCCAGTTCATCCACAGCCTCGGCGCCATCGCCCTCGCCGACCTCCTCCGCGGCGGCGCCCCCCACTTCGCCCCCAAAGCCAAGCGCGTCATCCAGATCTTCTGCCCCGGCGGCGTCTCCCACCTCGACACCTTCGACTACAAACCCGAACTCGAAAAGCGCTCCGGCCAGCCCATGCCCGGCGCCGAAAAAGAGGTCAGCTTCCAGGGCGCCAACGGCAACCTCATGCGCAGCCCCTGGCCCTTCGTCCGCCGCGGCCAGTCCGGCAAGTGGATGACCGAAAAACTCCCCCGCCTCGGCGCCTTCGCTGACCAGATGGCCTTCGTCCATTCGATGACCTCGCGCACCAATACCCACGGCCCCGCCTGCGTCGCCATGAACACCGGATTCGTTTTCGAAGGCTTCCCCTCCGCCGGCGCCTGGACCTCCTACGCCCTCGGCTCCATGAACGCCAACCTCCCCGCCTACGTCGCCATTCCCGACATCCGCGGCATTCCCCCCTCCGGCCCCGCCAATTGGACCTCCGGATTCCTCCCCGCCGAACACCAGGGCATCGCCTTCAACGCCTCCGAACCCATCCGCAATCTCGAACGCCCCGCCGGCCTCCTACGAACTAGCCGCCCGCATGCAGCTCTCCGCCCCCGAGGTCTCCAACCTCGCCGCCGAATCCAAAGCCACCCACGCCCTCTACGGCACCGATTCGGCCAACCCCCTCCTCGCCGCCTACGCCCGCAACTGCCTCCTCGCCTGCCGCCTCGTCGAACGCGGCGTCCGCTACGTCCAGCTCTACTGCGCCTCCCGCGCCTCCGGCGTCGACGGCCTCTTAAACTGGGACGCCCACAAAACCCTCCAGGCCGACTACGAGCGCCACTTCCCGATCCTCGACCAGCCCACCGCCGGCCTCATCGCCGACCTCCAGTCCCGCGGCCTCCTCACCGACACCCTCGTCCTCTGGACCACCGAGTTCGGCCGCCTCCCCACCCATCAGGAAGGCACCCTCGGCCGCGACCACAACCCCGATGCCTACACCGTCTGGCTCCTCGGCGCGGGCGTCCGCGGCGGCGCCTCCCACGGCGCCACCGACGACTTCGGCCGCCGCGCCGTCACCGACGTCGCCACCGTCCACGACTACTGGGCCACCGTCCTCCACCTGCTCGGCCTCGACCACGAAAAGCTGACGTGGTACCACAACGGCATCAACCGCCGCCTCACCGACGTCCACGGCCACGTGATGAAAGGCCTGCTGGCCTAATCGACGTACGCGATGCAGTCGATCTGCAGCAGCTGCCCCTTGCGCCGGAACCCCGTCGTGCCGAAGTAGGAACGCGCCGGCCGGTCTTTCAAAAAGAACGTGTTGTAGACGTCGTTCATCGGCTCCCAGTTCGTCTCCGGATCCACCAGCGCCACCTGCACCTTCAGGACGTTCTCCATCGACGACCCGGCCTTCGCCAGCGACTCTTTCATGATCGTCAGCGCGTCCGCCGTCTGCGGATACCACCCGCCGCTCCCGCTCAGAAACAGCAGGTTCCCGCTCCGCACCGGGCCACCCGCGATCTGCTTCTTCGGGCTCCACGCCGACTTCGTCTGCGCCTGCAGCGCGGGAACGCCGGCGGCCCCCAGCAACAGGGCCCGGCGCGCATTCGTCTTTGCACGTTTTTCCATGCGCACATACTATCCGAATTCGAATAGACTTAGCTTTATTCATGTTCCGACGCGCCCTACTCCCCCTCGCCGCCGGCCTGGCCCTCACCGCCCAGCCCGCCGCCGAAATGTTCGAAAAACGCGTCCGCCCCGTCCTCGCGGCCAAATGCCACCCCTGCCATAACGCGAAGATCTCGACGGCCAACGTCGACCTCTCCTCCGCCGACGGCTTCCGCAAAGTCAGCGCCCGCCTCCTCGACGTCCTCTCCCACGAAGGCAAAGTGAAAATGCCGCCTGCCGGCAAGCTCCCCGACGCCGACCTCGCCGCCCTCCGCGACTGGCACGCCGCCGGCGCCCCCTGGCCCGCCTCCGCCAAGGCCGCCGCGCCCGCCCAGCACTGGGCCTTCCAACCCCTCGCCCGGCCGAAGCTCAACAGCATCGACGCCTTCCTCGCCTCCGCCCGCGCCGCCCGCGGCCTCAAGCCCGCCCCGCCCGCCGACAGGATCACCCTCCTCCGCCGCGCCGCCTTCGATCTCACCGGCCTTCCGCCGTCGGACGAAGACACCCGCGCCTTCCTCGCCGACAACGCCCCCGGCGCCTTCGCCCGCGCCATCGACCGCTTCCTCGCCTCCCCGCGCTACGGCGAAAAGTGGGGCCGCCACTGGCTCGACGTCGCCCGGTACGCCGATTCCACCGGCGCCGACGAAGACTACCGCTACCCCTACGCCTGGAAGTATCGCGACTGGGTCATCGACGCCTTCAACCGTGACCTGCCCTTCGCCCGGTTCGTCCGCGACCAGGTCGCCGGCGACCTCCAGCCCCCGCCCCCCGGCCAGGAAGTCAACGCCGCCGGCATCGTCGCCACCGGCTTCCTCGCCCTCGGTCCCAAACTCGTCGCCGAGCAGGACAAGGTGAAGATGTTCTACGACGCCGTCGACGAGCAGATCGACGTCGTCGGCAAGGCCTTCCTCGGCCTCACCATCGCCTGCGCGCGCTGCCATGATCACAAGTTCGATCCCATCAGCACCAAGGACTATTACGGCCTCGCGTCCATGTTCGCCTCCACGCGCCAGTTCGAGCAGATCGAAGGCACCGTGTCGAAACTCTTCTACGCCCCGCTCGCGGGCAAGAAGGAGATGGAGCCCTGGAACGCCCACCAGAAACGCCTCGCCGACAAGCAGAAGGAGATCGACGCCGCCGTCGGCAAAGAGTCCCGCGCCTGGCGCGATCGCTTCGCCCCGCAGATCGCCCGCTACATGCTCGCCGCGAAAGCCGTCATCGCCGGCGCCCCGGCCGACCCCGCCCTCGACGCCGGCGTCCTCGCCCGCTGGGTGACCTACCTCAAGCCCACCAAGGAACGCCGTATCCACCTCGAGGACTGGTACAAGAACGGCGACGCAGAAGCCTACCAGGCCAACTACCTCGCCGAGGTCGCCAAACGCGACAAAGCGCAAGCCGACTTCAAGGCCGGCCTGCTCAAGGAAATGCCCAAGTTCCCCGCCGGCGCCAACCGCTTCTTCACCGAAGTCAACGCCGCCAAGGGCCCGCTCGGCCTGCCCGAAAAGGACTCCGAGCCCGTCGCCGCGCTGAAGAAGGAGCTGGCCGCCATCAAAGCCCAGGCCCCGCCCGAGCCGCCGTTTGCCTGCGGCGTCCTCGAGGACAAGCCCGTCGATCAGCCCGTCTTCCACCGCGGCAATCCCGACGCCAAAGGCGAGATCGTTCCCAAGCGCCTCCCCCTCGTCCTCGCGGGCGACCGCCAGCCGAAAATCGAATCCCTCTCCGGCCGCAAGGAACTCGCCGAATGGCTCGCCAGCCCCGAAAACGCCCTCGTCCAGCGCGTCATCGTCAACCGCATCTGGCAGGGCCACTTCGGCCAGGCCCTCGTCCGCACGCCCAATAATTTCGGCCTCGCCGGCGAACGCCCGTCCCACCCCGAACTCCTCGACTGGCTCGCCGCCGAGTTCCTCCGCAACGGCGGCTCGTTCAA
>CAYMTH010000267.1:0-7210 GCA_964393235.1 uncultured Solibacteraceae bacterium
TTTCGGGGAGGGTGAGGGCGGCGGGCTTTTCGAGGAGGACGTGGCAGCCGGCGGCGAGGGCGAGGCGGGTGAGTTCGAAGTGGGTGGCGGGCGGGGTGAGGATGGCAGCGACGTCGATGGCGCCGGAGGCGAGGAGGGATGGGGCGTCGGGGAAGATGGGGACGGCGGGGAGGCGCGCGGGATCGAGGTCGGTGGCGGCGGTGATGCGGGCGTGCGTGAGCCGGCGGAGGGCGGGGAGATGATTGCGTTCTGCGGCGGCACCGCAGCCGATGAGGCCGATGCGGATCACTCACTGTTTAGTATCGCCAGAGTGGGGGAATTCCGGTATATACTTTTCGCTGTTGGATGAATAAGGGATACTGCGTCCGTGGCCCACTTTACTTGATTTTGGCCGGGTTTTCGCTGTTCGGGCAGCGGAGCGCGTTCGTCGGGAAGTACTGCGCCGGGTGCCATTCGGCGGCGGCGAAAGTGGGCGGATTCGTCATTGAGGGTGACCCGGTGACGCGGCCCGATGTTTGGGAGAAAGCGATCAAGCGGGTGCGGGCCGGCGAGATGCCGCCGGCGAGCGTGCCGGGGCCGGGCGCGGCGGAGCGGAAGTCGTTTGTCGATGGACTGACGGTGGAGTTGGACAAGGCGCACGCGGGGTTCGCGGGGCGGGGGCCGATCCGGCGGTTGAACCGGATGGAGTATTCGAACGCGATCCGGGATCTGCTGGACCTGGACGTGCGGTTGGACGCGGAGCTGCCGGCGGACCAGTCGGTGGCGGGGTTCGACAATATTGCGGATGCGCTGTCGATGTCGCCGCTGTTGTTGGAACGGTATTTGAAAGTCGCGCGGCGGGTGAGCGAGCTGGCGACGGGGACGGGGGACGCCTCACCGGTGGTGGAGATCTATCCGGCGCGGGGGAACCAGGCGGGGTGGCTGGGCGAGGGGATGCCGTTCGGGACGCGCGGCGGGGTGCGGGTGACGCACTACTTTCCGCGGGACGGGGACTACGATTTGCGGGCGTTTTTGCAGAAGGAGAGCCTCACTCCGATCGAGGGCGTGCGGTTTTTCCGGATGCGGCTGCAGGGCGTGAAGGCCGGGGCGCATACGGTGATCGTTACCTTTCCGGACGAGTATGCCGAGCGGGAAGGGCCGGTGCTGAACGTGGGCGGGCCGGGGGGCGCGCCGCTGGGCGGGCCGCTGGACGTGCTGGGGACGGCGGTGCGGCCGACGATCGAATTCCGGCTGGACGGGAAGCGGGTGAAGCTGTTCGAGATTGGCGGGATGACGGCCGGCGAGGCGGCGTTCGACGGGCTGCCCGGGCCGCCGGCGCTGGGGCGGATCGAGATCGCGGGGCCGCACAACGTGACCGGGCCGGGCGAGACGCCGAGCCGGAAACGGATTTTCAGTTGCCGGCCGGGGGCGGGGTTGGCGGAGGAAGACTGCGCGGCGAAGATACTGATGCCGATCGTGCGGCGGGCATTCCGGCGGAACGTGACGGCGGTGGACGTGGCGCCGTTTTTGAAGAGCTTCCGGGCGGCGCGGGCGAAGGGTGGATTTGAAGGCGGGATCGCGGCGGCGGTGCGGGACGTGCTGATCGCGCCGGATTTTCTGTTCCGGCTGGAGTTCGATTCGGCCGATGGGCGAGTGACGGATTTCGAGCTGGCGACGCGGCTCTCCTTCTTCCTGTGGAGCTCGATTCCGGACGAGGGGCTGCTGGACGCGGCGGGGGCGGGGAAGCTGCGGACGGCGGCGGGGCTGAGCGCCGAGGTGCGGCGGATGCTGGGCGACGCGCGGGCGTCGAGCCTGATGGACAACTTCGCCGAGCAGTGGTTGGGGCTGCGCGGGCTGGCGGGCGTGACGCCGGACCGGGAGTTGTTTCCGGATTTCGACGCGGGGCTGCGCCAGGCGTTTTTGACCGAGACGCGGCTGTTTGTGAATTCGCTGATCCGGGAGAACCGGAGCGTGCTGGATCTGCTGGGGGCGGACTATACGTACGTCGATGAGCGGCTGGCGATGCACTACGGGATCAGCGGTGTGACGGGGCCGGGGTTCCGGCGGGTGTCGCTGAAGGGTGACCGGAAGCGCGGGGGATTGCTGGGGCAGGGGAGCGTGCTGTTGCTGACGTCGCATTCGACGCGGACGTCGCCGGTGCTGCGGGGGAAGTGGATTCTCGACAACTTGTTGAACTCGCCGCCGCCGGCGCCGCCGGCGAATGTGCCGCCGCTCGAGGAGACGAAGGGCGACGGGAAGAAGCTGACGGCGCGGGAGATGGTGGAGAAGCACCGGGCGAACCCGAGCTGTGCGGGGTGTCATGACCGGATCGACCCGCTGGGGTTTGCACTGGAGAATTATGACGTCATCGGGCGGTGGCGGGAGGCGGACGGGGAGGCGAAGATCGACTCGACGGCGAAGTCGGGCGGGGTGTCGTTTACGGGGCCGGCGGGGCTGCGGGAGATGCTGTTGGGGCGGGGCGGGGAGTTTGCGCAGGCGACGGTGGAGCGATTGATGACGTATGCGCTGGGACGGGAGCTCGAGGCCCGGGACATGCCGGCGGTGCGGACTGTATTGCGCCAGACGGAGGGGGGCGGTTACCGCTTCCATGACGTGATTCTGGCGGTGGCGAAGAGTGTTCCATTCCAGAAGAGGCAAAAGTGAGTATGTTTATTTCGCAGAAACATCTGGACCGCCGGACTTTATTGCGCGGAGCGGGGATTGCACTGGGCCTGCCGCTGCTGGACGCGATGGTGCCGGCGATGGCGGCGGAGCGGAAGACGGCGGCGGCGCCGGTGCGGCGGCTGGGCTTCATCATCTACCCGCTGGGCGTTGACCAGGCGCGGTGGAAGCCGAAGAACCCGGGGGACAACTGGGAGACGAGCGAGGCGCTGGCGCCGCTGGAGCCGTTCCGGAAGAAGTTTGTGGTGATCACGGGGTTGTCGTCGGATCCGGACCGGACGAAGGCGGGGTTCCATGACCGGGCGCTAGCCTCCTTTTTGACCGGCGTGGAGATGACGAAGGGGAAGGTGCAGGTCGGCATCTCGGTGGACCAGCTGGCGGCGCAGACCTTAGGGAAAGAGACGCCGTTCGCGTCGCTCGAGATTTCGACGGAGAACTTCGGCGGCGGGGCGGGGCATATCGGCCCGGTGTTCAAGACGGCGACGACGCCGCTGCCGTTTGAGTACAACCCGCGGCGGCTGTTTGAGCGGCTGTTCGGGGAGGGCGGGAAGATCGATCCGGCGGCGTCGGCGGCGCGGGACGCGGCGGACCGGAGCAGTCTGGACGCGGTGACGGAGCGGATCACGGAGTTGAAGAACCGGCTGGGGTCGGGGGACCGGCGGAAGCTGGACGAGTATCTGGAATCGATCCGGGACGTGGAGCGGCGGATCCAGGTGGCGTCGCAGAAGCGACCGGTGGACCTGCCGGAGATGAACCGGCCGGCGGGCGTGCCGGACTCGTGGCCGGAGCATGTGAAGCTGATGTTCGACTTGCAGACGCTGGCGGTGCAGGCGGATTTGACGCGGGTGTGGACGTTCATGTTCGCGCGCGAAGCGACGTCGATCAACTATCCGCACCTGGGGATCACGATGGGGCACCACGAGATCTCGCACCACAACTTCGAGAAAGACAAGCTGGACGCGCTGGCGAAGATCAACGTGGACCAGTCGGAGTTGTTTGGGTATTTCCTGAAGAAGCTGGACTCGTTGAAAGAGGGGAACTCGACGCTGCTGGACCACTCGCTGCTGCTGTACGGGAGCAACCTGAGCGTGCCGACGTCGCACAGCCAGCGGGACCTGCCGATTATTGTTGCCGGCGGCGCGGCGGGGCGGATGGCGGGCGGGCGGTACCTGGCGCTGAAGGGCGACGAGACGCCGTTGACGAATCTGTACCTGACGATGCTGGACAAGGTCGGGGTGGAGACGGAGAAGTTCGGCGACAGCACGGGCCGGTTGAACCGGGTGGCGGTGTAGGGTGCGGCGGGTACTGCTGGCGTGTCTGGTTTGCGCGAGCTGGGGGCGGGACGGGGCCGCGCTGCTCGAGGCGGCGCGGAGCGACGACCGGGGGGCGGTGGAGCGGCTGCTGAAGTCCGGCGTGAAGCCGAATGAGCGGGAGGCGGACGGGACGACGGCGCTGGGGTGGGCGGCGGCGCGATCGAACGTGGAGATGGCGACGGCGCTGTTGAAGGCCGGGGCGGATCCGAACCTGACGAACGAAATGGGGATCGGGCCGCTGGCGGTGGCGGTGGCGAACGGGGCGTCGGGTTTGGTGGACGCGCTGCTGGCGCACAAGGCCGATCCGAACGTGGCGCGGGAGAACGGCGAGACGCCGTTGATGACGGCGGTGCGGATGGGGCGGGCGGACATGACGCGCGCGCTGCTGAAGGCCGGGGCGAAGGTGAATGTGAGCGAGAAGAAGTTCGGGCAGACGCCGTTGATGTGGGCGGCGGGGCGGCCGGAGATCGTGGGGATGCTGCTGGAGTACGGGGCGGACGTGAAGGCGGTGACGAAGGCGTGGGACGTGAAGTACACGATCTATCTGCCGACGACGGCGACGCTGGGGAAGACGGGCATTCCGTGGAACAACGAGGGCGATTACACGACGAAGAAGGGCGGGCAGAACGCGCTGTTTTTCGCGGTGCAGAAGAACGATCTGGAGTCGGCGCGGGCGTTGCTCGATAAGGGGCTGGATGTGAATTCGACGGCCGCGGATGGGACGACGCCGTTGCTGTTGTCGGTTTATAAGTGGGATTCGCCGAAGGGCGTTTTTGTGCCAGGGCGCGGGGCGCCGGCGACGGCGGGGAGTTCGCAGCGGTTCAGCCCGAATCTGGCGATGGCGCGGCTGCTGCTGGAGCGCGGGGCGAATGTGAAAGTGCGGGACGGCGCGGGGTATACGCCGCTGCACGGGGCGGCGCTGGCGGTGGCGAAGGCGGCGCGGAGCGGGAACCGGCAGCGGGGCGCCTACGGGCAGAACGCGGCGGCGCTGGCGCTGGGGGCCGACGACGCGGAGTTGAGGCTGGACGAGGCGCTGGCGCTGGTGACCCGGTTGCTGGAGCTGGGCGCGAATCCGAATCAGCCGACGGTGTATCCGACGGGCGGGCCGGCGGGGGACGTGCGGATCAACCCGGCGCCGCAGGGCTCGACGCCGATGCACATCGCGGCGAGTTCGAGCAGCGTGGAATTGGTGAAGATTCTGGCGGGGAAGGGCGGGAATCCGAACCTCAAGCGGAAGGACGGGCATACGCCGCTGTCGGTGTCGGTGATTGCGGGGGACGTGAAGGTTGTGCGGGAAATGGTGGCGCAGGGCGGGGACGTGAAGGGGCGCTGGGATCCGTGGGACAAGATTCCGGATCCGGTTGAGGCGATTACGCTGGCGCGGCAGAAGCAGACGCTGCTGCACCTGGCGGCGATCGAGGGGCGGCCGGAGCTGCTCGAGTATCTGTACAAGGCCGGGGTGCCGCTTGACGCGAAAAACGCGCAGGGAGAGACACCGCTGGACTTGGCGGACGCGCAGGAGCGGTACCGGGAAGCGATTCAGCGGCAGGGGGCGGACGGGGACCCGGAGAAGCTGGCGAAGATTGTCCGGAAGACCGCTGGTACGGACACGCTGAAGCGGCTGGCAGGGCGCTGAATGTACCAGGGTACTAAGGTTCCAGAGGGTTTGTAGTACTTCCTTTCGGTACGGGGGGCCCATTGTCCATGGAGGGTATGGACGGGACACTCGTATAGATGTTTCTGACCGTTAGAGTGGCGAACCCTCCCCAGCCGGCGACGGCGGGCGGGGGGCGTTCGGGCCGGCGGGAGAAGATCTATCCGCACCGGAGCGTGCGGGCGCTGCCGTTGTCGAAGGGGCGGATCTGGGCGGGCGTGGCGCTGGCGGCGGTGATGACGGTGCTGAGCGTGATTTACGCGGTTCCGATCATGGACTCGCACTCGCGGATGGCGGGCTGGATGGGGCGGGCGGCCGGGCTGCCGGTGGCGGCGTGGGAGCCGGTGAGCGTGTTTCCGGGCCTGGAGCCGGCGAGCGCGCCGGTGATGGCGATTCCCGCGTTCGCGGAGGTGAACGAGGGGGCGCGGCTGGCGCTGATCCTGTCGATCGTCGCGCTGCTGGTGGTGTCGCGGCGGTTCTCGCTGTTCCGGAACGTGGCGAATTTTCTGATCGTGATGCTGTTTCTGTCGGCGGTGGCCAACGCGGTGTTCGACAGTTTCCGGCTGGCGTCGACGACGTTCGGGCAGATCTGGCTGCGGCAGGAGATGCTGGTGTGGCTGTTGCTGCCGTGGGTGCTGCTGCTGCTGTTTGTGATCCCGCAGGCGAGCCTGGCGCGGGGGCTGGGGTGGGTGGTGTTTCTGCAGGGCTACGGGTTTGTGTTTTCGGCGGCGCGGATGGTGTTCGTGCTGGGGGTGCTGCACCATACGGGGCTGATCTTCATGCCGCCGTTGTGGTTTTTGCTGGGGACTTTGAGCGATTTGCTGTTTGTCCTGTTCTTCTACTCGCTGGCCGTGTATCGGTCGTCGGGGGAGTTGTGGGGCGTGAGGGAGTCATGGCAGTCACACTTCTAGTCGGGATCTCGTATGTGGTCATCGCGTTCACGGTGGCGTTCCTGCTGCTGTACGCGGTGCGGCATTATCTGCTGGGCTATTCGCGGCTGCGGATGACGCAGCCGAAGGACGCGATGGAACTGGTGGGCTTCTATATGCCGCGGGTGACGGTGCTGATTCCGATGCACAACGAAGAGCGCGTGGCGGCCGACATTCTGCAGGCGCTGGTGGACAGCGACTACGACTGGGAAAAGCTGGAAGTGATTCCGATCAACGACCGGAGCGCGGACCGGACGGGGGAGATCGTCGACGACTTCGCGCGGCGGTATCCGTTCATCCAACCGCTGCACCGGACGGGCGGGCGGAGCGGAAAGCCGGCGGCGCTGGCGGAGGCGTGCGAGCGGGCGACGGGCGATGTTTATGTGCTGTTCGACGCCGACTATGTGCCGGGGCCGAGCGTGATCAAGATGCTGGTGGCGCCGTTCGCGGACCCGGAGGTGGGGGCGACGATGGGGCGAGTGGTGCCGCACAACATCGGGGACAGTTTGCTGAGCGGGTTGTTGTCGCTGGAGCGGTCGGCGGGGTACCAGGGCGTGCAGCAGTCGCGGTTCAATCTGGGCTTTACGGCGCAGTTCGGCGGGACGGTGGGGGCGGTGCGGGCGGCGGCGCTGGAGTCGGTGGGCGGGTGGAAT
>CAYMTH010000268.1:0-7204 GCA_964393235.1 uncultured Solibacteraceae bacterium
GGTTGCGCCGCCACCTCTTCGAGCGCCTCGGCCACCGACGCGCACTGCGCCACCACGCAAAACGCCGGATCGTCCGCCAGCGTCCGCGCCAGCGATTCGCGAACCAGCGCCTGATCCTCCACCAGCAATAGGCGCACCTGGCCCCGGCTACACGGCTTTTCTGGCATTCAAATCCCCCGCGACGGGCAACTGCATGACGAACCGGCTCCCATCCGGACGCCGTTCGTAATGCAGCTCGCCGCCAAACGTCCGCACGATCGCGCGCGATACATACAACCCCAGCCCCGACGCGTGCGCCCCTGGCTGGAAGGGCTGAAATAGGCTCTCCGGCCGCGCCACGCCGGGGCCGTTGTCGGAAAACGAGACGATCACCGAATCCCCGAGCGTGTATGCCGAAATCCGGATCCGCGCCCCTTCCTGGCCGGCCAGCGCGCGCTGGCTGTTCCGCAGCAGATTCAGCAGGACGCGCAGCAGCGCACCGTGTTCGGCGCGCACCCGCGGCAGCAATTCCAGCGCTGTCCACTCCATCTCCACACCGTCTTCGCTCGACCCCGCGATGATCTTCAACTCCCCCAGCAGCGCATTCAGATCCAACCCCGCGGGCGTGTCGGAAAACGCCAGCGGCACCGCCGGCGCCGACAGCTTCCGCAGTGCGTCAATCAGACTGCCGAGTGCCGCGTAATCTTCATTCCCGGCCATCTGCGTCTTCTGCCCGATACGCGTGTAGAGCGTCGTCGCCGCCATCGCCAGGTTACGAATCTCGTGCGACACCGCGCCCGCAATGATCGTCGAATTCTGCAGCAACTGCCGCAAGCCAAGTTCTTCACGGTCGCGCATCTGCTCGGACACATCGGCCACCACCACCGCCAGCCGCGCGCCAAGCTCGCCGGACAGGGTCGAAATCCACATCTGCGCGAAGAAGGAATCCCCGCCGGCGCGCTGCCCGCGGCATTCGATCATCGTGCGCACCATGTTCACATGCGGACGCGACCGCTGCAATTCCGCCAGCGTCGGGAAGTAGTCGCCGATCTGCCCTGGCTGCTGCCCGACCGGAATCGCCAGCAGGCGCATCGCGGCATCGTTCGCCATGTCGACCGTTCCGTCCGGCTGCACCGTCAGAATCGCCGCCGGGCTCGTTTCGAGTACCGCCCGCGCCTCGCGTTCGGCCCGTTCGGCCCGCGCCGTCCGCGCCGTCTGCTCGCGCAGTCGCGCCAGTACAAAGGCCAGCGTCGCGCCCGCCAGGACAATCACTTCCAGCGGCACCAGCAGGTACGGCGACAAAAGAGAATCCCCGCGCGGCGCGTCCCGGTACAGGAAGTGATCCGCGAGCGCGATCACCGCGATCGTCACTGCCGTGCCCGCAAGCACCTTGGACAGACTCGCCGAAGCGATCCGCGCGGTGAGATTCAATCCCATGGATTTCTATGCCGAGTATATCGCCCGTCCATCGATGTGCCAATCAGAATCGCGCCAATCAAAAGATAGATTGCCACCACGCGCCCCCCATGCTAACTACAAGCAGGCGCACAGTTCTCTGCGCGAACCGCGGTGTTCCGCGACAGGCCAATCCAGCGGCAGGATCGCCCGCCCGGCCGCCGCGGTTTGCGTATGAGTTGATACGATGAGAGTAGTGCAGCTGAGAATTCTTGCGTTACCGCTCGCCGCTCTTTTGTTCGGCTTAGGCCTCACGTGGGCCGCCGCCGCCCCGAAGAAGAAAGCCGTAACTAAGTCGTCCGCCACAAAGACGGCCGCCCGCCCCGCGGCGCGCAATTCGGCCGCCCGCCGTGTCGTGACAAAAGGCCGTGCAACCGCTTCCTACTCCCGCACCCGCCGCGGACGCAGCCCCCAGCCGGTTGCCGCCCGACGTTACCATGGTCAGCAGGTCCCCACGCAGGAACGCTACATCGAGATTCAGCAGGCCCTTGCCGCCCGTGGCTTCCTGCAGTCGGAACCCAGCGGGAACTGGGACGCCGCCAGCGTGGATGCGCTCAAGCGGTTCCAGGAAGAGCAGAACCTTCCCCCTTCGGGCCAGATCACCTCGCTGTCCCTCATCGCCCTCGGCCTCGGCCCGAGGCGCAATCCGATGACGGCCACCGCGCAGCCCCAGACTGTCCCGTAAAGCCGCATCGTTCCGTAAGGGAGGTCCGTTTTATGATCATCGGCGTTCCGAAGGAAGTGAAAGATCATGAGTCCCGCGTCGGCCTGGTTCCCGCCGGCGTCACCGCGCTCGTCGAAGCCGGCCATGAGGTGATCGTTCAGGCCGGCGCCGGCCGGGGCAGTTCCATCACGGATGAGGAATACATCGACGCCGGCGCCACCATCCTGCCCACCGCGGGCGAAGTATGGAGCGGCGCCCAACTCGTCGTGAAGGTCAAGGAGCCGCAGCCGTCCGAGTTCGGCTACCTCCGCCCGGACCTCGTGCTCTTCACCTATCTCCACCTCGCCCCGCTCCCCGCATTGACGCAGGCCCTGCTCGAGACGAAAACCAACTCCGTCGCCTACGAAACCATCCGCGAGGCCAACGGTTCCCTGCCCCTGCTCACGCCCATGAGCGAGGTCGCCGGACGCATGGCCGTCCAGGTTGGCGCCCAGTATCTGGAGGCGCCCAACGGCGGCCGCGGCATCCTCCTCGGCGGCGTCCCCGGCACCGCGCCGGCCAACGTCGTCATCCTCGGCGGCGGCGTCGTCGGCCACAATGCCGCCAAGATCGCCGTCGGCCTCGGCGCCCACGTCACCGTCATCGACCGCAACCTCAACCGCCTTCGCGAACTCGACGACATCTACAACAGCAGCATCGTCACCCTCGCATCGAACGTCCACACCATCCGCGAATCGCTCCGCCTCGCCGACCTCGTCATCGGCGCCGTCCTCATCCCGGGCGCCGCCGCGCCCAAGCTCGTCCGCCGCGAGATGATCAAGACCATGCGCCCCGGCTCCGTCCTCGTCGACGTCGCCACCGACCAAGGCGGCTGCTTTGAAACCTCCCGCGCCACCACGCACACCGACCCCATCTACTACGTCGACTCGGTGCTGCACTACTGCGTCTCCAACATGCCGGCCGCCGTGCCGCACACCTCGACCTTCGCGCTCAATAACGCCACGTTGCCCTACCTGCTCACCCTCGCCAACAAAGGGCTCGAGGCCGCCGCGCGCGAGAACCCCGCCATCGCCGAAGGCGTGAACACCTACCAGGGCGAGTGCGTCTATCAGGCTGTCGCCGATTCGCAGGGGCGCACGTACACGCCCCTCTCGAACCTGCTCTAGCTCTGCAGCGCCGCGCGCAGTTTCTCCTGCGCCGCCGTGATCTCATCGCTCGTCAGCGTGCGGTCCGCCGCGCCCAGCGTGAAGCGGAACGTGAGGCTCTTGGTGCCCTTGGACGCGTCCAGGTACTCGTAGAGATACTGCACGCCCACGAGGTTCGCCACGTCGACGGCGCGCGCGCGCGCCAGCACATCGCCCACCAGCGCCCGCGGCTCCGCCGCCACCGTGATGTCGAAGTCCGACGTCGGGAACCGGCGCAGCGGCACATACTTCCGCACGCCCGGCTCGGCCGCCAGCATCGTCGCCAGGTTCAGATACAACACCTGCGCTCGCCCGGTTTCGACCATCGACGGATGGAACTCGAACAACCGTCCCACTTCCCTGCCCTGCCACGTCAGGGTGGCCGTGCGGTGCGGATGCTCGTAGCTCTTCGGCCCGGCCGGCGCGGCCGCGACGCCCGGCATCAGCACGGAAGCCACGCGCTTCAATTCGCCCAGCCCCGCCTTCCCGTCCCCGTCCTTCGCGTACAGCACCACCGCCAGGCTCGGAATCTCCTCCGGCAGCGATCCGTCGCGCTTGTGAATCTCCTTGCCGATCTCGAACAACCGGAACGTCTCGAAGTTGTGCCGGTTCAGCTCGATGTTGCG
This sequence comes from uncultured Solibacteraceae bacterium, assembly GCA_964393235.1. Lineage (GTDB taxonomy): Bacteria > Acidobacteriota > Terriglobia > Bryobacterales > Bryobacteraceae. Next base: position 3,909 of record CAYMTH010000268.1, read on the forward strand.
CAGGATATTCGGCAGCAGGCTCGTCCGCAGCAACTCCTGCCCCGCCGCGATCGGGTTCAGCACGCGGATATGGTCGGCCACCGGCAACTGGAACTGCGCCGCCTGCGCCTCATTCACAAACGAATAGTTGTAGACCTCGGTGTAGCCCTGCGCGGTCAACGCCGCGCGCACACGCCGCTGATAGGCGCGCTCCGGCTCGAGCGGAGGCACGCGGCTCGGCACCGACGGCGCCGTCGGCGGAATCGACGCGTAGCCGATCATCCGGCCCACTTCCTCCACCAGGTCGTCCTTGATCGAAATGTCCTTCGTCGCGCGCCACGTCGGCACGCTCACGCGGAAATGGCCGTCGTTGAGTTCGACGCCGAACGCCAGGCTCGTCAGGATCCCCGCGATCTCTTCAGCCGGCACCGCGCGGCCCAACTTCCGCTGCATCCAATCGTGTGTGAACTCGATCGGCGCCGGCGCGGCCGCCGCCTTCCAGGAGTCGGACAACCCGCCCACCACCCGGATCCCCGGGCTCACCAACTGCAGCAGCGCCACCGCGCGCGCCAGCGCCCGCGTCGTATTCACCGGGTCCTGCGACTTCTCGAACCGCATCGACGCATCCGTCCGCAGCTTCACCTTCGAAGACGTCTTCCGGATCGACGCCGCGTGGAAATTCGCGCTCTCCAGCAGCAGCCGTGTCGTCGTCGCCGTGATCGCGCTCGGCCCGCCGCCGATCACCCCGGCCAGCGCCACCGGCCCCGCCGCGTCCGCAATCACCAGGTTCGACGGATCCAGCGTGTACGTATTCCCGTTCAGCGCCTCGCACGGCTCGCCCTCGCGCGCCGCCCGCACGTAGATCGTGTCGCCCTGAATCTTGTCCATGTCGAAGGCGTGCATCGGCTGCGCCAGCTCCGCCATCACCCAGTTGGTGACGTCGACGATGTTGTTGATCGGGTTCAAACCGATCGATTCCAGCCGGTACTGCAGCCACAGCGGCGACGGCCCCACCGTGACGTTCTCAAACACCAGGCACGAATACCGCGGGCACAGCGAGAAGTCCTGAATCTCGACCTTCATCACGCCCGGCCCGTCCGGAATCAGCGCCATGTCCACCGGGTCGCGCAGCGGCCGGCCCGTGATCGCCGCCACCTCGCGCGCCATGCCGTAATGGCCCCACAAGTCCGGCCTGTGCGTCAGCGACTTGTTGTCGATCTCGACGATCGTGTCCGGCTTCAGATCCGCGATCGGCGTCCCCGGCTCCACGCCGGTGAACTCCAGAATCCCGTCCCCGTCCGAGCTGATTCCCAACTCGGCCGCGCTCGACAGCATCCCGTCGCTCTCCACGCCGCGCACCGTCTTCCGGCCCAGCGGCCAGTACGCCGTCAGCATCCCCGCCCGGCAGTTCGGCGCCCCGCAGATCACCTGCTTCACGCCGTAGCGGCCCGTGTCGACCGTCGTCAGCGTCAGGTGCGTGCCTTCCACTTTCTCCGCCGTCAGCACGCGCGCCACGCACACGTCGTTGAGCATCGCGCCGTGCGGCTCCACGCCTTCGCACTCCGCGGTCTTCAGCGTGATCAGCCGCCCGATCTCCGCCGCCGGAACATCCAGGCCGTCCACCAGTTCGTGAATCCAGTTATACGAAAACTTCATGGCCCCTCGTCTAGAACTGCCGCAGGAATCGCAGGTCGCCGCCTTGCAATTGACGGATGTCGTCGATCGCGTAGCGCATCATCACCAGCCGCGTCAGCCCAAGGCCGAACGCGAAGCCGCCGTACTCTTCCGGATCGATCCCCGACTGCCGCAGCACATTCGGATGCACCAGCCCGCACGGCAGCAACTCCACCCAGCCGCTCTGATTGCACACCGGGCAGCCGCCGCCCCCGCAGATCAGGCACTGTATATCGAGCTCGAATCCCGGTTCGACGAACGGGAAATACCCCGGCCGCAGCCGCACCGTCACTTCCCGCTTGAAGATCGCCGAAAGCAGCGTTTTCATGAAGTACAGCAGGTGGGCGACGCTGACGTCCTTATCGACCATCATCCCTTCGAGCTGGTAGAACGTGTGCTCGTGCGATGCGTCGACTTCCTCGTTCCGGAACACACGTCCCGGCGCGATCATCCGCAGCGGCGGCCCCAGCTTCCGCATCCCGCGCACCTGCACCGGCGACGTGTGCGTCCGCAGCAGCCACCCGCCTTCCAGCCAGAACGTGTCCTGCATGTCCCGCGCCGGATGGTCCGCCGGAATGTTCAGCGCGTCGAAGTTGTGCTCGTCGCTTTCCACCTCCGGCCCGTCGAGAACCGTGAAGCCCAGCGACAGGAACAGATCTTCGATTTCGCTCTGAATCTGCGTCAGCGGATGCAGCGAACCGCGGCCCGGCTCGGGCGCCGGCACCGTCATGTCCACCCATTCGCTCTCCAGCCGCGCCGCCAGCGCCGCCGCGTCGAAGGCCGCCTTCTTCGCGTCAAACGCGCCTTCCAGCGCCTGCTTCGCCGCGTTCAGCAGCTTGCCGACCGCCGCCCGCTGCTCCGGCGTCAGCTTGCCCATGTCCTTCGACACGTTGGCCAGCGCGCCCTTCCGCCCCAGCACTTCCACGCGGACGGTTTCGAGTTCTTCCGCCGTTGCGGCGGCTTCGATGCGGGCAGTGGCCGACGCGGCCAGTGCCTCCAGATTCGCTTCGATCATCGCGATGTTCTTTCCAGCAGCTCCACCACCGCCGCATGGCCGCGCTGCCGCGCCATGTCGAGCGGGGTCTCGCCCTTTTCGCTCTTCGCCTTCGCATCGGCCTCGTGGGCCAGCAGAAGACGGACTATTTCGATGTCTCCGTTCGCCGCCGCCGAATGCAGCGCCGTATACTGCGCCTGCTGCGTCGCGCCCACCTCCGCGCCGTGCGACAGCAGCAGCGCGCAGATCTCCGCGTTCCGGCTCGCAGCCGCCGCGTGCAGCGGCGTGTTGTGCATCGCGTTCGCCGACCGCGTCTTCGGGCTCGCGCCCTTCTCCAGCAGCATCTCCACCGTCGCCGGTTGGCTAAAGAAACACGCCAGATGCAGCGGCGTCCAGCCGTCCGAGTTCGCCATCTCGAGCAGCACGTCGTCGGCTTCGATGAACCCGCGGCAGACCTCCGTCTCGCCCATCGCCGCCGCCGCGTACACGTCGAGCTGCGCGCCCCGGTTCAACAGCAACCGCGCCATCATCGGCCGCTTCGTGTAGATCGCCAGCAGCAACGGCGGCATCCCGGCCGCCCCGCCCCCGTGAATCAACTCCGGATTCGCGTCCAGCAGTGCGTTGACACGGGCCTCGTCGCCAACGCGAA
>CAYMTH010000269.1:0-7201 GCA_964393235.1 uncultured Solibacteraceae bacterium
GGAGAAGATCTTCCTCGGCCAGGCGCACGGCGTGGGCAACCCGGTGATCTACGTTGGCGCCAAGACCGGCCGCGACGGCATCCACGGCGCGACGATGGCCTCCGACGAATTTACCGAGGAAAGCAAGCAGAAGCGCCCGAACGTGCAGATGGGCGATCCGTTCCTCGAAAAACTGCTGCTCGAAGCCTGCCTGGAAGTGATGCAGACGGGCGCCGTCGTCGGCATTCAGGATATGGGCGCCGCCGGCCTCACCTGTTCGACCTGCGAGATGGGCAGCCGCGCCGGCACGGGGATCGAGATCGATCTCGCCCGGGTGCCGCAGCGCGAAACCGGCATGACGCCGTACGAGATCATGCTCTCGGAATCGCTGGTGGCCATCAAGGGCCGCGAGCAGGAAGTGTTCGATGTGTTCGAGAAGTGGGGGCTCGACGCGGCCGAGATCGGTGTCGTCACCGACACGGGCATGCTGGTGGTGAAAAACCACGGCGAAGTTGTGGCGAACATTCCGAACCGCGAACTCGCCGACGAAGCCCCGCTCTACTCCCGTCCCTACACCAAGCCCGCGCGCAAGGCGCCGATGGACGCCCCGGCCTTCCAGGCCGGCGACCTGAAGGCGGAGCTCATCCGGCTGCTCGCCTCCGGCGACCTGTGCAGCAAGAAGTGGATCTACGAGCAGTACGACTACATGGTCCGCACCAACACCACCGCCGGCCCCGGCGGGGACGCGGCCGTGGTCCGGATCAAGGGCACCGATACGGCCGTCGCGATGTCGCTCGACGGCAACGGGCGCTACTGCTCGCTCGACCCGCGCGAAGGCGCGAAGCTCGGCGTGGCCGAAGCGTGCCGCAATCTCTCCACCGTCGGCGCCGAACCGCTCGCCGCGACCAACAATCTGAACTTCGGCAACCCGCAGAAGCCGGAGATCATGGCGCAGCTCGTCGAAGCCATCGAAGGCATGGCCGAAGCCTGCCTGCACTTTGAAACGCCCATCACGGGCGGCAACGTCAGCCTCTACAACGAAACGCTGGGCGAGGGGATCCATCCCACCCCGGTGATGGGCATCGTGGGCGTGTTGAAGAACCGCAAGCCCGCGCCGGTGGAGTTCCAGTCGGCCGGGAAGACGATCCTGCTGCTCGGCGGCTTCCGCGAAGGCGACCTGACCCGCTTCGGTTCCACGCAGTACGCCAACGTGATCGTCGGCGGGCCGTGGGGCCTGCCGCCGGCGCTCGACATGGATTACGAGAAGCGCGTGCACCAGGCGGTTCGCAAGGTCGTCAATGCGGATCTGGCCGAATCGGCGCACGACCTTTCCGACGGCGGTCTGGCCGTCGCGCTGGCCGAGGCCAGCTTCGGCGGGATCGGCGCGCGCGTCTCGCTGCCCGCGGCCGGGCGTCCGGAGCTGCAGCTGTTCCACGAAGCGCCGTCCCGGATTCTGGTTTCGACATCTTCGGCTGAAGCTGTGAAGGCGATTGCCGATGAGTTTGGGGTGGAATGCGTGGTGCTGGGTACGACCGTGGAAGGTAAGCTGGAAATTGCCGGATTGATCGACGCGACGATCGAAGAGTTGCGGGAACCGTGGGCGACTTCGTTGGAGAGGATGCTGCATGCATGATGAGCTGCATTTCGACAAGCTGCATGAGGAGTGCGGCGTCTTCGCGATTTATGGACATCCGGAGGCGTCGAACGTAACGTACCTCGGGTTGTACGCGCTGCAGCACCGCGGGCAGGAGTCTGCGGGCATCGCGTGCGGCAACGGGCGCCAGGTGGCCTGCCGGAAGGCCATGGGCCACGTGGCCGACATCTTCACGCCGGAGGTGCTCGCGTCGCTGCCGGGCCATATGGCTATCGGGCACACGCGCTATTCCACCACCGGCGACTCGAAGATGCTCAACGCGCAGCCCTTCAGCGTCACCTGCAACAAGGGTCCGATCGCGGTGGCGCACAACGGCAATATCACGAACGCCGCCGAACTGCGCCGGGAGCTCGAAGCCGACGGGTCGATCTTCCAGGCGACCAGCGACACCGAAGTGATCCTGCACCTGGTGGCGCGCAGCCGGGAACGCACGATGGCCGGCGCGCTGCGCGAGGCGCTGCTGCAACTGGAAGGTGCGTTTTCGCTGGTCTTCCTCGCCGCCGATCAATTGATCGTCGCGCGCGATCCGCACGGCTTCCGGCCGCTCGCGATGGGGCAGATGGAGTTGAGCGAGCACCGCATCGGCTATGTGTTCGCCAGCGAAACCTGCGCCTTCGACCTGATCAACGCCGTGTACCTGAACGACGTCGAGCCGGGCGAGATGGTCATCGTCGGACCCACCGGCGTCACGCGCGAACGCTACGCGCCGAAGCGCCCGCTGGCGCATTGCGCCTTCGAACACGTCTACTTCGCGCGGCCCGATTCGATCGTCTTCGGCCGCCCGGTGCAGCAGACCCGCGAGTGGATGGGCCGGCTGCTGGCGCGGGAGAACCCCGTCGACGCCGACGTCATCGTGCCGGTGCCGGACTCCGGCGTCGCCGCCGCGCTCGGTTACGCGGCCGAAAGCGGCGTGCCGTTCCGGCAGGCGCTGATCCGCAACCACTACGTGGGCCGGACCTTCATCGAACCGTCGCAGGCCATTCGCGACTTCGGCGTGAAGCTGAAGCTTAATCCCGTGCGGCATCTGCTCGAAGGCAAGCGCGTGGTGCTCGTCGACGACTCGATCGTCCGCGGCACCACGTCCCGCAAGATCGTCCGCATGGTGCGGCAGGCCGGTGCGCGCGAAGTGCACATGCGCATCTCCTGTCCGCCCACCGTCTCACCCTGCTTTTACGGCGTCGATACGCCCACCAAGCAGCAGTTGATCGCGGCGAACTCGACGGTCGACGAAATCCGCAAGTTCATCGAGGCCGATTCGCTCGGCTACCTCTCCCTCGGCGGGCTGAGCACGGCGGTCTCCGACCACAACCGCGACTTCTGCTACGCCTGCTACACGGGCAACTATCCGACCGAACTGGTGCAGATCGAAGCGCTGATGCGCGACAATCCGGACCTCGGTTAGGCTGCTGGCTGTATGTCGATCGCCGTCGCTGAATCCGCGCGCTCCGTACCGTACTCCCGCATCCGGGAACTGGCGGAGATCGCCATGACGATGGACGGCGTCATGAAGCTGTACTTCGGCGAATCGAACCTGCCGACGCCGGCGTTCCTGAAGACCGCCGCCGAACAGGCGATGCGCGACGGCTACACCTACTACACGCCGAACGCCGGCCTGCTGTCGACGCGCGAGGCCCTCGCCGCCTACTACGAGCGCCTGCAGGGCGTCCGGCTCGATCCGGAGCGCGAGATCGTCATCACCAACAGCGGCGTCCAGGCGCTGCATGTCGGCCTGCGCTGCACGGTGAACCCGGGCGACGAGGCGCTGGTGCTGACGCCCGCCTGGCCGAACGCCTGCTCGATTCTGCGGATGTACGGCGCGGTGCCGGTGGAGATCGCCCAGCCGCTTGAGGGCAACCGCTACACCGTCGATATCGCCGCGCTGGAGGCGGCGTTAACGCCGCGGACCCGGCTGCTGGTCTACACCTCGCCGTCGAACCCGCTCGGTTGGGTGGCGACCGAGGACGAGCAGCGGCAGTTACTCGAATTCGCGCGGCGCCACAAGCTGTGGCTGCTGGCCGACGAGGTTTACGAACGGCTGGTCTACGACGGCCGCGACGCGGTGCCGAGCATTCTCCGCATGGCCACGCGCGACGACGCCGTCCTGGTGGCGCAGAGCTTTTCCAAGGCGTGGTGCATGACCGGCTGGCGGCTCGGCTGGCTGATCGCGCGGCCGGACCTCGCGCAGCGCGCCGCGCAGTTGAACGAATTCGTCATCAGTTGCGCGCCCTCGTTCGTGCAGAAGACCGGCGAAGCGGCCCTCGCGCAGGGCGACCCCGCGGTGCGGGACCTGATCGCGATGCTGAAGGCGAACCGCGACTTCTGCCTCGGCGCGCTGCGCTCGATGCCCGGCGTGACGGTGCCGGAGCCGGAGGGCGCGTTTTATCTCTTCCCGCGCATCGAAGGCCTGCGCGATTCGTTCGAGTTCTGCCGGCGGCTGCTGGTGGAAACGAAGGTGGGTTTGGCCCCGGGCGTCGCGTTCGGCGCGGGCGGCGAAGGAAATGTGAGGATCTGTTACGCGGTCGAAAAGCCGATCCTCGAACGGGCGATGGAACGCCTCGGGGAGTTCCTGCGGTAAGCGGCGGTATGCGGATCAGGGCGGATCAGGTTTTACGCGAATACGGGCGGCTATTCCCTCCCCACATCAAGGAGCGCGGCCGCAATCTCCTTGACCAGGGGCTGCTCGAAGCCGTCCGCGTGGAAGAGCACGGCTACTCCTCGATCGCCCACGGCGAAAAGGACTATGAGGTGGCCATCTTCCAGGGCGACCTGCTCTGCGAGTGTCCCTATTACGAGGACACCGGCGCCTGCAAGCACCTCTACGCGCTGCTGCTGGCGGTGGACGAACTCGGCCGCCGCACCCCCGCCGAGCCACTGCCGGAGCGCCCCGCGCCCACGCTGCGCGCCAACTGGCAGCACGTCGTCGAATCGGCGATTCAGGAGGAAGACCCCGAACCGCGGCTCGGCGAGGACTCGCGTTTCGGCGAACACTTGATCTACCGCATGAGCCAGCCGCCCTCGGCCGTCCACCACGCGATGGAGATCGAGATCTTCTACCGCGAACGCAAGAAGAGCGGCGAACTGACCGTGCCCAAGCCGGCCAAACTGCGCCGGGCCGACGTCGAACGCCTGCCCAACGCCGCCGACCGCGCCATCCTCTCGGAAATGCTCCTGGTGCTGCCCGATCACGCCGCCTGGAGCACCTACTACCTCAACGATCTCGTCAAGCCCAACCTCTTCCTCACCGGCCCGCGCCTGCCCGCGCTGGCCGCGCAGATGGCCAAAACCGGCCGCTTGTTCGCCGGCCCCTCGTTTGCCAAGGAGCACTGGCGCCCGCTCGAATGGAGCCGCGAGAAATGGCACCTCCGCCTGCGGACCAGGGTGAAGAACGAGGACTGGGTGGAGGGCGTGCTGGAGCTGCTCGAAGGCGACAAAGTGGTGCCGATGAAGAAGGCCGCCTTCCTCGACTTCCGCGTCGTCCTGTATGAAAACCGGCTCGGCGAGCTGGAAACGCGCCTCAGCGGCGCCTGGATCCGGCAGGCGATGAACGGCCAGCCGCTGCTGGTGGAGCGCAGCGAGTGGCCGCACTTTTTCGGCCTCGTCACCAGCCTGCGGCGCGGCCCTTCCTGGGAGCTGCCCGAAGAGCTCAAGCCCAAGGAACTCCGCGGCCGCCCCGTGCCCCGCCTGAAGCTCAAGTTCGATTCCTACCGCGCCATCGCCGAAGGCATCCTGACGTTCCGCTACAAGGACGGCGAGCGCGAGGCCGACGCGCAGGACACCGACCTCCACTTCGCCATGGCCGAAGACGCCAGCTCCATGATCGTCTTCGACCAGCCTTTCCACGACGAATCCCGCGCGCTGCTGCGCAACCTCGGCCTGCAGCCCTTCCAGGACCCGGTCACCAGCCGGCGCCTCTGGTCGCTCCCGCTGCCGAAGTTCGCCGTGGCCGTGCGCCGCCTCATCGAAGACGGCTGGGAAGTGATGGCCGAAGGCAAGCCCGTGCGGACCAGCGCCTTCACGAAGGTGAAGGTCACCACGCAGATCAACTGGTTCGACGTCGAGGCCACGGCGAACTTCGATGGCCTCGAAGCCAACCTCCCGCAACTGATGGCCGCGCTGCAAAGCAAGGCGCGCTATGTAAAGCTCGGCGACGGCTCGATCGGCCTGCTGCCCGAAGAGTGGATCCAGCGCTACGCGCCGCTGGCCAGCATCGGCAAGGAGGTCGACGGCGTCCTCCGCATGCGCCTGCCGCAGGCCCCGCTGCTCGACGCGCTGCTTGAAGAAAAGCGCGATGTGCAGACCGACGCCGAGTTCGAAAAGGTGCGTGGCCGCCTGCGCGGGTTCCAGGGCCTGAAGGCCGCCGATCAGCCCGCCGGCTTTGTCGGCACCATGCGCCCCTACCAGCGCGAAGGCCTCGCCTGGCTGCTGTTCCTCGAATCGATCGGCCTCGGCGGCTGCTTGGCCGACGACATGGGCGTCGGCAAGACCATTCAGATGCTGGCCCTGCTCGAAACGCATCGCGAGCGGCGGGAGCGTGGCGAAGCGGTCGCGCCGGACCTTGTCGTCGTGCCGAAGTCGCTGCTGTTCAACTGGGAGGCCGAAGCCGCCCGCTTTACCCCGAAATTGAAGGTGCTCAACTATACGGGCACCGCGCGCAGCCGCCTGCAGATCGCCAAACACGACGTCGTGATCACCACCTACGGCACGCTCCGCCGCGACGTGCCGGACCTGAAGGACTTCGAGTTCCAGACCATCGTGCTCGACGAGGCCCAGGCCATCAAGAACGCCGGCAGCGACTCGGCCAAGGCGACCCGCATCCTCAACGGCCGCCACCGCGTCGTGATGACCGGTACGCCCGTCGAAAACCACCTCGGCGAACTCTGGAGCCTCTTCGAGTTCCTCAACCCCGGCCTGCTCGGCTCGTCGAGCTTCTTCCGCGCCGGCGCCTCGCTCGAACCCGAGTCCCGCGAATGGCTCCGCAAATCGCTGCGCCCGCTCATCCTCCGCCGTACCAAACAGCAAGTGGCCAGCGACCTGCCTTCCCGCAGCGAGCAGGTGCTGTTCTGCGAACTCGACCCCGACCAGCGCAAGCTCTACAACACCATCCTGCTCAAGGTGAAGAAGGACCTCGACAAACGCATCCAGCTCGAGGGCCTCGCCAAATCGAAGCTCCACGTCCTCGAGGCCCTGCTCCGCCTCCGCCAGGTGGCCTGCCATCCGCGCCTCGTGCAGGAGACCGCCAAGCCCGTCAGCGCCAAGTTCGACCTGCTGATGGACCAGCTCGTCGAGATCATCGAGGAAGGGCACAAGGCGCTCGTCTTCTCGCAATTCACCAGCCTCCTCGCGCTCCTGCAGGAACGCCTGAAGGCCGCCGGCATCGTCTACGAATACCTCGACGGCCAGACAACGGACCGCCAGCGCCGCGTCGAGCGCTTCCAGCTCGACGACCAGTGCCCGCTCTTCCTGCTCAGCCTCAAGGCCGGCGGCACCGGCCTCAACCTCACCGCGGCCGACTACGTCTACCTGCTCGACCCGTGGTGGAATCCCGCGGTCGAAGCGCAGGCCATCGAC
>CAYMTH010000270.1:0-7185 GCA_964393235.1 uncultured Solibacteraceae bacterium
TGAACTGCGTCCCCACATTCATGCCCTGCGGAATCGCGCCCGGCGCATAGATCTCGGCCGGGTACAAAACGTTGTCGCGGAACGTGTTGCCGCCCACGCGGAACGCCCGCGAGTACACGTAGAAGATCTGGTAGCCGAAACCCTTCCGGTACGGCCGCTGGTAGTTGAACTGCAGCGCGCTGTCGTTCGAAAAACCGTACTTCGTCGACTGCGTGATGCCGCCCCACGTCCGGTTGTCGTACGGCCGCGTCGCCACGCTCGCCAGCGCCCCGGTCGGCGGCGTCGTCCCCGTCCTCGCCTGCCACGTGTAGGCCGAAGGCGCATCGTTGATCTGATAGTTCTGGTCCAGGTTCGTCCCGTGCGTGAACACGTACGAGGCGCGGAACACCGAACCGTCCTTCAACGGCTGTTCGATCGTGAAGTTCGCTTCCCGCACCTTCGCCGGCGGATAATCCGCGCTCGCCACCGTGCCCGGCCCGATGCCCGGCAACAGCGCCGTCGTCGAATCCGTGTCCACCACGTTCGCCGAATTCACGCCCGTGATCACCCGCAGCGGGTTCCGCAGCAGCGAGTTGGGCAAACCGTCCGGCGACTGGGCCGCGGCGGTGAAGCTGTACGAATACGCCGCCGTGAACGGATAGCTCGCCGTCAGATACCGAATCGAGTTGCGCACCGGAACCGGATAGATGTATTCGCCGTAGCCGCCGCGAATAACCGTCCCGTTGCGGCCGAACGACGGCGTATACGCGAAGCCCACGCGCGGCATGAAGTTCGCGTTGCTGCCCGCAATCCCGCGCGACGGCATCCCGCCTTCCTGCAGCGTCTCGAATTTCACGCCGATGTTCCGCAGATTCGTCAGCAGCGGGTTGGTCGTCAGCCCGTTGCTCACGTAGTAGTCCAGCGGACGCGGCGTCGCCACCGCCTTGTTCTTGATGTCGAACGTCACCATGTAGTCGTTCGCCGCCCGCGGCGCCGGACGCGCTTCCCAGCGCATGCCCAGGTTCAGCGTCAGCCGCGAAGACACGCGCCAGTTGTCCTGAATGTAGGAGTCGTACTCCATCAGCGAGCAGATGTTGAACGGCGCGTTCCGCCGCTGGCTGTAGCTCGACGCCGCACCCAGGAAGAAGTCGGCGTTCTGGTTCCCCGTGTTCGGCCGCACGCCGAAGTTCAAACCCGTCGTCGGATCGTAGATGCCCGTCGCCTGGTTGGTGTAGGCCACCTGGTCCGGCGAACGGTCCGACAGATAAGCGAAACGCTCGTGCCGGATCCGCATGCCGAACGCGAACTGGTGCTTGCCCCAGATCTTGTTCATGTTCTCGTCGATCGTCGAAACCCGCTGGCTCATCCCGTAGTACCACTGCGAACCGCCATAGGGCATGAACAGATTCGAGCCGATGTCCGGGAACCCGACGTTGCCCAAGTTGTTCGGCAGCCCGAACTGCTTCTCGAAATTCGCCATCGCCCGGTCCGGACCCTGCACGTACATCCGCTGCCACTGCATGCTCAAAATCGTTTCGCTGAACAGCGTCGGCGTAAACGTCTTCGAGTACCCCAGCGCGCCGCTGATCGTCTGCACCGGAATCGCCTGGTAGCCCGTCGAGCCTTCCTTCAACTCGGGGGTCTCCAGGTTCGCCGGCGAAGCCGACGGATAGTTCCGCAGCGCCTGCTGCTGCTGCCGGATGTCGGTGAACCGGAAATACATCCGGTTCTTCTCGTTGAACACGTGGTCCAGCCGGACCGTGTAGTTCGGAACCGTCTGCTGCGTCGGGTTCTGCCCGTTCAGGTTGAAGTTGATCATCGGATTGTCGGCCGAGGTCGGCGGCGGCGTCGCCGCCAGCAGCGTCTTCGCCAGCGGGCTGATCCGGTTCAACGGAATCTGATTGTTGGAAAACGGCAGCCGCGAGTAGTTCATCGCCGCGCCCTGCGTCGTGTTCGGATCGTACAGCTGCTGCAGAATGCCCTGGTTGTTGATCAGGCCGCTGAAGTCACCCTGCCGCATCGCCATCGTCGGCACGTACATCAACTGCTGGCTCGCCCGCCGCAGCGAAAAGCGCTCGTAGGCGAAGAAGAAGAAGGAGCGGTTCTTCCCTTCGTACACTTTCGGAATGCTGATCGGGCCGCCCACCGACCCGCCGAACTCGTTGCGGATCAGCTTCGGCGCCACCAGGTTCGCCGGATCCTGCCGCGCCTTCGCGATACCGAAGTAGTTGTTGCGCGCCGTCTCGAACACCGAGCCGTGAATCTCGTTTGTCCCCGACTTCGTCGTCAAAATGACCGTCGCCGGTGTCGAGAACTGCGCGCTCGAGTTCAACGTCTCAAACCGCATCTCCTGCACCGAGTCCGGGTCCGGCAGAATCGCCTGCGCCGTGTTCGACGGGCTGCCGAAATTGCGGTTCGTCATCGGAGCGCCGTCCTGCGAATACTCCATCGCCTCGCCCATCAAACCGTTCGCCCGCGTACCGCCGCCTTCCAGCCCCGGCACCGTGTTCTGCGCCAGGCCCAGCACGTTCCGCCCGTTCTGCGGCAGCTGCGCGATGCGCGCCGCGTCGAGCTGCGTGTTCACCGTCCCGCTGTCGTAGGTGGCCAGCTGAATCGTCTCGCCGCTCACCGTCACTTTTTCCGAAACTTCGCCCACCATCAGCTGGGGATTGAACACCAGCACCTGGCCGTTCTGCAGCGTGATATTACTCTCGGACTTCTTCATTCCCGGCGCCGAAACGGTCACCCGGTACGAGCCGGCCAGCAGGCCTTTCAGAGCGAAGAAGCCTCCGTCATTCGACGTCGTCTCGGCCGAGACGCCCGTGGCGGAATTCAGAGCTTGAATAATGGCGCCAGGGATGGATGCGGACGTCGCATCCGTGACGGTTCCTTGAATGGTGCCGGCGCCGCTTTGCGCCCGCAGAGACAATGGCGCGTAGAGCAGCGCCAGGAAAGCAACGGCTATTCTCCAATGTTGGGTCATCGGTATTCCTTATTCTTGAAAGATCAAACACCCCGGTCTGAGACGGACCGGGCCCCAAACAGGACGGTTGGTGAGCTGTTTCCAAACTCCCTGGCCCACGCCTGGAAGCGAGATGTTCGCAGCATCATATAGGAACCGGTTCCCCCCGGGCAAGTGCGCCCCGTCTCCACCCTGCGCCAAACCGTACACGCTCCCATCGAATCCACGTTCCCGCCGCGAATCACCGCGGCGGATGCAAACGGAACGACCGGACGACATCCGCAAACAGCGCCGCGCACTCCTCCGTCGCCCCGTCCGGGCAGCGCCCGCGGATCGAATACACGATCTCCAACGGGGAGTTCGGCCGCCGCCGGATCGCGACAACGATCCGGTCGATCCCCGCCCTCCCATCGCGCTTCCAGCGCACCGTCGCGCGCAAAGCCTCGAGACCGCGAAGCCGGAACCGCTCGCGGGCAACCACGGCCGTATCCCCGAATTCTCGCCGCAAGTCCCCCACCGCATTGTCGAGCAGTTCCGCCGCGCCGCCCTCTTCCGTGTGGTACCGGGCCCAGACATCCACGTCCGCGCCATCCTCGCCGCCGGCAATTCGACATCCATGCGCCGGCGCGGGCGCAGCAGCGCCCCGGCAAACCCGGCCGCCCGGAATCGCAATCGAGTAACCGTACTCGACATTCCGGTAGGCGCCCGTGTCGGTCCGCCCGTCCTGAGCCGCCGCGAACGCCATCGTCAAAAGCAACAACAGCCTGGCGTTGGATAAGCGCAGCGAAGAGCAAACGCGCGACACCCCGGCCATCGCCGGGCGGAAGCAGGAGACCAACACCCGCGTGATCACGACAACGCGCCGTGGCAACGATCCCTCACCGTACACGCGCTTCGTCCCCGGCGGTGGTCACCGTCCGGACCCGCCGGCAATCATGGAATTCGCACATCACACCCGCCCGCACTCTCTTCCAGCACCTCGTTCGTTGGCGCGTCCGCGTTATGCCAGAACACCCGCGCTCCCACACACCGCCCGTTCCGCAATAGCAGCAGCAGATAGCGTCCGGTCTGCAGATTCGGAAACTCGGCCGGAAGCACCCGGCCCGGCGCGCTGCGCACAACCCCGCTCAGCACCCCGATCAACCGGATCGACAGATCATTCCGGTCGGGCAGCAGCACGCTCTTGGGCGCATGGACAAAGACACTGCGCATTCCCGGAAAGTTTGGCTCCGCGATCACCAGCGGCGCCATTTCCACAAATAGCACCTGATTATCCCGCGAAATCTCCACCTCCCGCTTGATCGTAATCATCCCCTCGGCAAACACCATCAGCACGTGCCGGCCTGGCCCAACGTTCTCGCAAACCACGCCCGCACACCTTGCCACCGGCCGCGAAGCCGCCGGACTGGGCACCAGGGCGATACGCGCGCTCGGCAGAGGATCCCCCTTTTCGGTCACCGCGCGGACGTCAACACGAAAGGTCTCGACGGCTTGCCCGCGCGCACAGGCCATCAGGACAAGCGCCAGCGCCAGCCCGCGCGCGCAGACACCCGCCCTCACCGCTTGCCTCGCAATCCCGCGGCAAGCGCATTCGCCGTCAAATCAAAACACCCGGTTTGTTCATACCGCATCACACCGCTCCCGGATCCCGCAAAACGCGAGTCCCCTTCTCCACGCGCAGAAACCTGGCAATCGATCCGGCCATCGACGAACTCATTGCCGACGCCGCTCACGACCAGTGCCTCACCAAGACCGACTGGATACGGAGTGCCATCCGGCAAAGATCGAAGGCGTAACAGGACTCCCGAACCTCAGTCGCCCATCAAGGCTGAACACAGATTATGCGTACCCAGAATGTTGAATGCCATCACGCCCCAGAAGGAACGACCATACTAATCTTTAACGTACTGATGGGCGATCTCAACCAGACCACCCTCCGCACCCTGTTCCACGAGCTTCGCATATTCAAGAAACTCATTTCGAGCCTGTCCGATTGAGATGCCAAGCATCTTTTCAACCAAGGCTGGAGGGCCTGCGAACAGGTTGAACCATTCGTTACAACTAATGGACCAGGATCGTGCAGGGCAGGTCAACAGGAACCGGAAAATACCGCACTCGGCATTGAACTGACGCAGTTCATCCACCGAAATCGAGAACTCGAAAAACGTCGGCAAAGGATCGGGAAGGTCAAGTGTACCAACGGCGATACACTCGGAATAACCACTTGAGACTAGAGCCGGAACAATCCGAGCAATCTCTTCTTCGGCAAAATGACCGCTGTCTTCTACGGGCACAACGACCCATTCGTGGCTCTTAAGCCATGCTTGGTTGAAGTCATACCCCCGAATTTCCGATAGAGTGGCCATCTCACGGATCAGTTCTCGGGATAGAGCCACTTCGTTCTCAAGTAACCTGCGCATGCTAGTACCTAATCTTTGAGACAGTCCTTCCACCCTCTTGGATGGCAATCGGCGCCTCACGAGTGCTCGTGGCCGTGTAAAGAATGGCCTTAGTCCCATCTGAAAGGGTTCGAATCCGCACCCCGCCATTGATCCTAAATCCGGCAGTTGGGTGGCGCGCGGGAGACTGGAAGTGCTAGATAATGCGGAGGATGACGAACGGAGACGGGCAGGAATCGATTCACCCGTTGGGTGAGGGAGAGGCGGAGCCGGAGGGCTTCCCGCCGATGCACCGAGTGGAGACATTCGACGGGCCGGTGCAGATGAAATGGGTGGACGAGGCGGGGATGAGCATGCACGGTCCGCTGACTTACTTTGTGGAGTTTCTGAAAGTCAGCGGGGTGTGGGAACGGTTCGTGGCGGAATGTCCGCTGCGGTACAGTTCGCCGAATGCGCCGACGAAGAACGAGATCCTCGGCACGATCCTGTTCAGTGTGTTGAGCGGACACCGGCGCTATGCGCACATCACGGCGATCCGTGGCGACGATGTACTGCCCGGATTGCTGGGAATTGAGCGGTTTCGCAGCGAGGACAGCGTGCGGCGGGCGTTCGAGAAACAGGACGAAGAGGCGCTGACGTTGTGGATGGACCGGTTCACAAATGAGACCTACGCGGTGCTGGTGGATCAGCCTTGGATTCTGGACCTGGATGCGACGGTGAAGACGCTCTACGGCCGGCAGGAGGAGGCGCGCGTCGGCTATAACCCGATGAAGCCGGGGCGGCCATCGCACGTGTACCAGGCGATGCTGTTCAGCGCGGCGAAACTGGTGGTGAACGTGGACGTGCAGGCGGGCAACCGGATGGCCAGCCAGTATGCGCAGCCGACGTTATGGGGGTGGTTGGAGGCGCGGGCCCGCCAGCAATGGCCGACGCTGGTGCGTGGGGACATCGCGCACGGCAACGAAGAGATGATGGCGGGCGCCGAGGCCAGAGGGCTGTCGTATGTGTTCAAACTGCGGCAGACCAAGGGGGTGGCGAAACTGATCGAAAAGCTGGCGCGGCAGGGCGACAAGGCGGGCTGGAGAGAAGCGGGCCAGGGCTGGGAAGGGGTGGAAGACGAGTTGCAGTTGCAGGGCTGGAGCCGGAAGCGGCGGGTGATCGTGCTGCGGCGGGCGCTGCCGAAGGGAGAGGCGGCCGAGCGGGCCGAGGACGGGCAACCGACGTTGCCCGGGTTGGTGATCGAGCACAAGGGTGGGGACTGGTATGAGCACGCGGTGCTGGTGACGAATTGGGCGCAGGAAGAACTGCGCGCGATCGCACAGATCTACCGGGACCGGGGAGACGCCGAGAACATGTTCGACGAGTTGAAGAATCAATGGGGATGGACAGGGTTTTCGACGGCGGACCTGAAGCGGAGCCAACTGATGGCGCGGATGGTGGCGTTGATCTACAACTGGTGGAGTATCTTCACGCGGATGGCGACGGGGAGCCGGCACGGGGAGGCGATCACGACCCGGCCGCTGTTTCAGCATGGGGTGGCGCGGCGGACCCGGCATGCCAACCAAACGGTTCTATCGGTTTCCAGTCAGCACGGCAAGGCGAGGAAAATCGCCAACTTACTCAGCCGGATGAGTGGCTGGGTGCAGCGGGTTCGCGACGATGCGGAGCAGTTAGCAAAACCGGCCCGATGGGCTCGCCTGGTGTGGCGCATCTTTGCCGATTTGGCGGGCTTCCCGCTGGCCGCCCCCAGGATTCTGGCCCTCGACACGCCTTCCAACTGCCGGATTTAGGATCATGGACTGCCAGCGGTGGAGGGGCTGCTGCCAGAAGGGGACGGACCAGGTG
>CAYMTH010000271.1:0-7176 GCA_964393235.1 uncultured Solibacteraceae bacterium
GCTGGTGTCGGCGGCGGTTCTGCTGGTGGGTGTGAGCCACAGTATCGAGTTCCTGCTGCACTGGGCGCGCGGAACGCCGAATCTGGCGGGGAGCATGGCGGCCTCGGTGGGGTTCACGGTGGTGACGACGGTCTTCAACCTGCACGCGATGCGGCGGGGGCTGCTGGTGACGGGCGGGGGTGGATACGGACTGCTGACGGACCTGCGGCTGTTGCCGACGTTGTTCCGGCAGCGGGCGTAATGGAGGATTCACATTGGTCTGGTAGGCTGAGGCGTTCGTATGAAGTCCGCCGCCACCGCCGCGCTCTTTCATGGGCCCAGCCTGCCATTTGAGATCCGCCCGGTCGAACTGCCGCAGCCCGGGCCGGGGGAGACGCTGGTGCGGATCGTTTGCGCGACGGTGTGCGGGAGCGACATACATACGATCCGCGGGAGGCGCCGGGGCCACACGCCGGTGATCCTGGGTCACGAGATGGTGGGCGAGGTGGTGGCGACGGGCGCGGGCGGAGTGCGGGATTTCCGGGGGCGGGAGCTGGAGGTGGGGGCGCGGGTGACGTGGTCGATGGTTTGGAGTTGCGGGGACTGCGAGATGTGCCGGTTGGGGGTGCGGCCGAAGTGCGAGCGGCTGTTCAAGTTCGGGCATGAGCGATTCGACGGCGCGGGCGGGTTAACGGGGGCGTATGCGACGCACTGCCACCTGCGGGCAGGGACGGCGATCTACCGGGTTGCGGCGGAGATTCCGGACGCGGTGGCGGCGACGGCGAACTGCGCGGGGGCGACGGTGGCGGCGGCGATACGGCGGGCGGGCCCTTTGCGCGGTGCGCGGGTGCTGGTGGCCGGGGTAGGGATGCTGGGCATGACGGCTTGCGCGATGGCGGCGGAGGCGGGGGCGCGGGAGGTGATCGCGATGGACCGGGACGCGGAACGGGCGGAACGGGCGTTGCGGTTCGGGGCGACGCGGGCGGCGATAGCGGGAGAGGACCGGCTGTGCGGGGTGGATGTGGCATTCGATTTCTGCGGGGAGCCGGAGGCGATCGAGGGGGCGCTGGCGACGCTGCGGCCAGGCGGGGAGTTGGTGCTGGCGGGGGCGGTGTACCCGGCGCGGGCGCTGGCGGTGAGCGCCGAGGATGTGACCCGGCGGCTGTTGCGGATCACCGGGGTGTACAACTATTCGCCGGAAGATCTGGAGGCGGCGCTGGAATTCCTGGCCGCGGCCGTGGGGCGGTATCCGTTTTCGGAGTTGGTCGGCGGCCGGTTTGCGCTGGAGCGGATCAACGAGGCGATGGAGTTTGTGCAGGCGACGCGGCCGTACCGCGTGGCGATTTTTCCGGAGTGAGGGTAAAGATGACGAAAAAAGCGATCGCGGTTCAGGCTGTGGTGTTCGACATATCGGGGACGGTTATGGACTATGGGAGCCGGGGGCCGGTGGCGGCCTTTATCGAGCTGTTCGCCCGGCACGGGGTGACGATCACGGAGGCCGAGGCGCGCGGGCCGATGGGCAAGCACAAGCTGGATCATGTCTGGGCGCTGTTGAGCGAGCCATCGATCGCGGGGCGCTGGGAGGCGGCCACGGGGCAGATGCCGACGCGGGCGACGCTGGAGGAGATCTATGCGGGGTTCGGGGCGATTCAGCGGGAGGTGTTGCGGCGGCACCTGGACTTAATTCCGGGAGTGGCGGGGGTGGCGGCGTGGCTGCGGCAGCGGGGGATCCGGATCGCGTCGACGACGGGGTTCGAGCAGAGCATGATGGACGACGTGAAGGCGGCGGCGCGGGAGCAGGGCTACGAGCCGGAGGTGTGGGTGACGCCGGACCTGGTGGGCGGGGGGCGGCCGGCGCCGTGGATGATGTACTACGCGGCACGGCAGCTGGGGGTTTATCCGCTGTCGACGTTCGTGAAGGTAGGGGACACGGCGGCAGACATCGGGGAGGCGCGGAACGCCGGGACGTGGGCGGTTGGGGTGGTGGCGTCGGGGAACGAGACGGGGCTGGCGCGGGCGGAGTGGGACGGACTGCCGGAGGCGGAACGGGCGGAGCGCTTCGAGCGGGTGGGGCGAAGGTTCCGGGAGTTGGGCGCGCATGCGGTGATCGGCACGGTGGCGGAGTTGCCGGCCGTAATCGAGGACATCGGCCGGCGGCTCGAGGCCGGCGAAAAACCATGAAAGAGGGAGATATGGCGCAACGGGAAAAGGAAACGGTGATTGGCGAGGTATTCGCGCTGCTGACGGATTCGGGCAGGGACCAGTATTTCGGGGAGGCGGTTTCCAAGCTGGAGCATGCGCTGCAGTGCGCGTGGCAGGCTTCGGTGGCGGGGGCCGACGAGGAGTTGATTCTGGCGGCGCTGCTGCACGACATCGGGCATCTGATCGACGACGAGGGAACGGTGCGGGACGAGCGGGTGGGGGTGGTGAACCACGACGAGACGGGGGCGCGATGGTTGCTGGAACGGGGATTCTCCGAACGGGTGGCGCGGCTGGTGGGCGGGCACGTGGACGCGAAGCGGTACCTGACGGCGACGAATCCCGAGTACGAGAAGCGGCTGTCGCCGGCGAGCGTGGAGACGCTGCGGCTGCAGGGCGGGCCGATGAGCGCGGCGGAGGCGGATGCGTTCGGAACGCAGCGGGAGCTGCGGGATATTCTGCGGCTGCGGACGTGGGACGAGATGGCGAAGGATCCGGCGTGGCGGGGGCCGGAGCTGCCGCACTACCGGGAGATGCTGGAGCGGCATCTCGGGGCCCGGCCGGACTGAATAAAAAACGCCCGTTCTCGCCGGTGGGCGGGAACGGGCGGAGTATGGGAAGGGTGAAGCTTAGAAAGACAGTTTGAGGGCCAGTTGGATGAAGCGGGGATCGAAGGTGGATCCGACGCGGCCGAAGTTGGCGTTGGCGAGGTTGACGTCCGGCGCGGAGAAGTTGGTCTGGTTGAAGAGGTTGTAGAACTCACTGCGGAAAGTGAGGCGGGCGGCCTCGCCGAGGATGGGGAGCGGGAAGCTCTTGGCCAGGACGAGGTTGGTCTGGCGCAGGCCGAAGCCGGAGACCACGTTGCGGCCGAGGGAGCCGAACGGGGCCGTGACGGCGGGGATGGCGAGGGCGGACCGGTTGAAGTAGGCGAGGTGGCGATCGGGGCCAGACGGGGCAAGGATTTCGCCGCCGACGTAATTGGGCCGGAGGGCGACGTTGCCGAGGAAGTCGGGCTGGCCGTCGGAGAGGATGCCGGAGGCGTCGGGGTAGCGGATGTTGAGGGGCTGGCCCGAGAGCAGCGACACGACGGCGGAGGCTTCCCAGCCGCCGAGGACGGGATTGGAGCGGAAGAAGGGCACGTTGTAGACGAGCGAGGTGGTGGAGTTGATGCGCTGGTCAAACGAGGAGCGGCCGCGGTCGTTTTGCGGGTTGCGGATGTCTTGGGGATTGGGGGAGCCGCCGTTGGGGGTATCGAGGACCTGGCCGACGTTATCGATGGCCTTGGCCCAGGTGAAGGCGCTCAGGAAGGTGAGGTCCTTGCCGCGGTGCTCGAACTTGGCCTGGAGGGCGTGGTAATTGGAGAAGCCGGTGGGCTGGACGGCGGTGATGTTGTTGAAGCCCTGGTAGGGGCGGCGGGCGAGGAGGGTACCGAGGGTAGTGAGGCCGCGGGAGAGTTCGTCGGCGGTGATGGGGCGGGCCTGGTTGAGATCGCCGAGGATGGGGAGCCGGGTGCCTTTGTTGCCGACGTAGGCGAGGTCGATGAGGGTGTTGGCCATAAGGGTGCGCTGGACGGTGAGGTGCCAGTTCTGGACGTAGCCCCAGGGCGTATTGCGGTCGATGTGGAGGATGACGTTGGAGGGGAGGCTGGCGGGATAGCCCATTTCGCGGGTACGGAAGCAGTTGACGAAGTTATTGGCGGTGCATAGGTTGGCAAGGTTGGCCGGGGAGTTGGTGGTGGAGAAGCGGGTAACGTAGGGGGCGTTGGTGTTCATCAACTCGGCGGAGGCCATGCGGTTCCAGAAGTTCCAGCCGAGGCCGTAGCCGCCGCGAATGACGGTTTTCGGGTCGAGCTGCCAGGCGGCGCCGAGGCGGGGGGAGAAGTTGTTTTTCGGCTGGCGCTGGAGGGAGCGGTCGTCGCCGGTGGCCTGGACGAGCTGGTTGCGGGCGGGGTCGAAGTTGGCCAAGCGGTTGTCGGCGTCGAAGACGGGGGTCATGAGGTCGTAGCGGAGGCCGAGGTTGAGGGTGAGTTTGCGGGAGATTTTCCAGTCGTCCTGGAGGAAGAAGAAGTTGCCGCGCTGGCGGACCTGGGCTTCGACCTGGGTGGCGAGCTGGTAGGAGCTGCGGGCGCCGGAGAAGAAGTCGGCGAGGTGGTACCAGGAGTTGTTGACGCCGGCGGGGAGGTTGGCGGCGGGGCGGGAGAAGGCGCCGCCGAAGGCGTCGATGCCGTAGAGGGGGTTGGTGTCGTCGACCAGGATGTTGAGGCCGAGCCATTCGTAGCCGGTCTTGATGGAGTGGTTGCCGGAGAGTTTGGCGTAGGAGCCGCGGAGGTTGACAGTAGTGGGGAACTGGGCCTGGGGGTTGGTGGACTGGCGGCCGTAGCGGGGAAAGCCGACGATATCCTGCGGGGTGATGCCGCCGCGGACCTTATCGCCTTCGGGGAGGCCGGTGATGCCGAAGAGTTCGCGCATGGAGGGTCCGCCGACGGCGGCGGGGGTACGGTCCATGCCGAGGCGGGAGACGGAGAAGCGGAAGTCGACGACTTCGGAGGCGGACTTGGTCCAGGTGAGGCCGAGGGTGCCGGCCTGGTTGAAGGTATCGAGGTTGCCGAGGTTGTTGCCGCCGGCGGGGCCGGTGATGAGGGCGGGGGCGAAGATGTTCTGGCGGCGCTGGGCGTAGCGGAAGAAGGACTGGAGGCGGGAGGAGAAGGCGTGGTCGAGCTTGGCGGCGCCTTTGTCGTCGTCGAGGACGTTGCGGTCGAAGTTGCCGAAGTTATTGGCGATGCCGAGATTGTTGACGGCGATGGCGGGGGCAGGGCGGTTGGGGAGGGGGAGGTTGTCCATGACGTAGCGGGCGAGGCGGGTCATGGGGAAGGGCTGGCCGGCGGGGATGACGGTACCGGCGGCGATGGCGCGGCCGTCGGCGGCGGTGAAGTTGACGGGGACGCGGACATCTACGGGTAGGACGCCGCGGCGCATCTGGTCATTGGGGACGGAGGTGAGGGCGAAGGGGGAGATGCGCCAGCGGGAGCCTTCGTAGTCGGTAAAGAAGAAGGTCCGGTTGCGGGCGATGGGGCCGCCGAAGGTGAAACCGAACTGGTTGCGGTTGTTCTGGGGTTTGCGGCCGTCGACGGGTTTGAAGAAGCCGGTGGCGTTGAGTTTGTTGTTCTGGAGGAAGTTCCAGAGGGTTCCGTGGAACTCGTTGGTGCCGGATTTGGAGGCGACATTCATGACGGCGCCGCCGGTGCGGCCGAACTCGGAGGAGTAGGCGTTGACCATCATGCGGAACTCGGCGACGGAGTCCGGGGAGGGTTGGACGGCCTGGTTGGAGAAGCCCTGGTTGGTGGTGCCGTAGAAGTTGTTGTCGACGCCGTCGAGGATGAAGTTATTGAAGACGGAGCGGAGGCCGTTGACGTGGTAGGCGCCCTCGCGGCGGAAGGCGACGGAGCCGGAGTTGGAGGAGTTGGATTCGCGGACGCCGGGGCTGAGGAGGGCGAAGGAGGAGTAGGTGCGGCCGAGGACGGGGAAGGAGACGATCTGGCGGGCCTGGATGACCTGGCCTTTGGAGGAGCTATCGGTTTCGAGGAGGGGCGTGACGGCGATGACGTTGACGGATTCGGAGACGGAGGAGACGTTGAGGGTGAGGTCGACGCGCTAGCGGGCGTTGACGGTGAGGTTGACGTCGTCGGCGAGGGCGTTGGCGAAGCCCTGCTTTTCGGCGGTGATTTTGTAGTTGCCGATGCGGAGGGTGGGGAAGAGGTAGTTACCGTCGCCGGTGGTCTGGGCGGTGGCGGAGAGGCCGGTCTGTTTGTTGACGGCGGTGATGGAGGCGGAGGCAATGACGCCGCCGTTGGCGTCGCGGACGGTGCCGAGAATGACGGCGGTGTCGAATTGGGCGAAGGCGGCGAGGGATGTGAGCAGGGGGAGGAGACCCGTGAAGCGCATATGGATTCAGGCTAGAAAATGAGTTTGCCAATCGCGTAACAGCGGGGTGTATAGTCGGTGAGAAATGCGGGGCGTGGGGGATGAAATAGACTGGAAGCGATGATTTTGCGAGTTCTGGCGGCGATGACCGTGTGCGCGGCGGGTGTTTGGGCGGCGGAGGCGAAGGGGGAAGTGCGACGGGTCACCGTACACGGGAAGGCGCTCGAGGGGAACCTGGCGGGGGATCCGGCCGACCGGCCAGTGACTGTTTACCTGCCGCCGAGCTACGCGAAGAGCCCGAAACGGCGGTACCCGGTGCTGTACCTGCTGCACGGGTTCACCGATAGCGATTCGAAGTGGATGGGGTTTGAGAAACACTTCATTCACGTGCCGGAGGTGGTGGACCGGGTGGTGGCGGCCGGGGCGGCGAAGGAGATGATCGTCGTCATGCCGAACGCCTATACGAAGTTCGCCGGGAGCATGTACTCGGTCGGAGTCAACACCGGCGACTGGGAGACGTTCGTGGCCGAGGAACTGGTCAGCTGGGTGGACCGGAACTACCGGACGCTGGCGCGGACGGAGAGCCGGGGGCTGGCGGGACATTCGATGGGCGGGTACGGGGCGATCCGGCTGGCAATGCGGAAGCCGGGCGTGTTTTCGCGGGTGTACGCGATGAGCCCGTGCTGTCTGCTGCCGCCGGCGGGCGTGCGGGGACCGGAGAAGATCGAGGCGGTGAAGAGCTTCGCGGAGATCGAGAAGTCGGACTTCTTTGTGAAAGCCGCGCTGGCGTCGTCGGCGGCGTGGTCGCCGAACCCGGTGAAGGGGCCGCTGTGTATCGACAAGCTGGTGGAGGACGGGAAGGTGCGGCGGGACGTGCTGGCGCGGTGGGCGGCGAATGCGCCGGTGTCGATGATCGATCAGTATGTGGGGAGCCTGCGGCGGTTGAAGGGGATGGCGATCGACATGGGGGACCGGGACGGGCTGATGGGCGGGGCGAAGGAGCTGGACCGGATGTTGACCGAACGGGGGATCGGGCACACGTTCGAGATCTACGGCGGGGACCATACCAACGGCGTGA
>CAYMTH010000272.1:0-398 GCA_964393235.1 uncultured Solibacteraceae bacterium
CCGCTACGAGACGCCCGGCAATCCCTTTAATTGGCTCTCGAGCGAAAACCGCCGCATCGTGGCCGCCAACAACAACAACCCGGGCTATGTGCTCGACCGGGGCCCGTCGCGCGACGTCAACAACTGGGCTCCGCGCGTGGGCTTCAACTGGCGCGCGCCCCGCATGGGCTGGCTGACCGGCGAAGACAAGATGGTGATCCGCGGCGGCTATTCGCGCACCTACGACCTCATCTTCAACAACATCGTGTTGAACGTCTTCAGCTCCTTCCCCTTCACGGTGGTCACCAACTTCCCGGCCCGCTCCGCCGGCGGCTATCAGAAGGTGCAGGACATCGCCACGGGCCGCACACAGGCCACGGTCAACAACCCTGCCTTCATCACCCGCACGATCGTGAACC
>CAYMTH010000272.1:408-7171 GCA_964393235.1 uncultured Solibacteraceae bacterium
AGCAGTTCTCCTTCCAGGTGCAGCGGCAGTTGGGCGCCACGTGGGCGCTCACCACGGGCTGGGTCGGCACCAAGGGCACCGCGCTCTTCATGTCGCTTGACGGCAATCCCACCGTCGCCGGCAACAACGCCAACGGGACCATCCGCGTCGATCCGACCCGCGGCATCATCCGCGAGCGCGCCAACGCTTCCTCGTCGGTCTACCACTCCTGGCAGACCTCGCTCGAAAAGCGCCTCTCCAACAACTTCTCGATGGGCGCCCACTACACCTGGAGTGCCTTCATCGACGATCAGTCGGAGATCTTCAACGCTTCCGTGGCGGGCGAAGTCGCCGTGGCCCAGGACTCCTTCAATCGCAAGGCGGAGCGCTCCCGGTCCACCTACGACCGTCCACACCGCCTGACCGGCAACGTCACCTGGGAAGTGCCGTTCCTGAAGGATCAGAAGGGCTTCGCCGGGCAGGCGCTCGGCGGCTGGACTATCTCGAGCCTGACGACCTTCCAGAGCGGTTCGCCGTTCTCCGCGCTAGCCGGCGTCGTCCCCGGTTTCCGCCTCTCCGGCATCGATACGCTGATCGGCTCCTCGATCCGGCCGAACGTGACCGGCACGGCGGTCTCCGGCGCGACGGCGGAGGAACTGTTCCGCCAGCGCGGCGCGCAGGTCAATGTGCAGATCCCGCAGACCGTGACTAACTTCGCGCCGAACCTGTTCTCGCTGCCCACGGCCACCGCGCCGCTCGGCAACGCCGGGCGCAATGTCCTGCGCTCGGACGGGATCGGCAACGTCGACCTGGCCATCATGAAGACGTTCAAGATGCCGTACGCGGAAGACCATACCATCAACTTCCGCGGCGACTTCTTCAACCTGACCAATACCCGCAACTTCGGCATTCCGGAAGCGCGCATCAATAACGCGGGCTTCCTGAACCAGTGGAATACCGATGGCGGCAACCGCCGCATCGTGTTCACGCTGCGCTACGCGTTCTAACGAACCGGCGGCGCAAAGAACGCAACGGGACCGGCCATCCGCCGGTCCCGTTTTCATTTCCGGTACCTGAATTGCACCGGAAATGGCGTGGAACACATACTTTTCCCCATCGACTTCTCGGGCCGCTGCAACGCGATGGCACCTTATGCCGCCGCCATCGCCAAGGCCTTCGGCGCCCGTGTGTCGATTCTTCACGTCATGAACGCCGGCGGCGAGCAATCGGACTTCGCCCCCTACCAGCACCACTTCGCCACTCTCCGCGAGGAACTGCAGGGTCGCGTGGAAAGCTACCAGGAAAAAACCTTCGCGGGCATGAACGTCGATCGCGTCTTCAAGATCGGCCGTCCGGTAGACGAAATCGTCACCTACGCGGCCGACCACGCGGCCGACCTGATCGTTATGCCCACCCACGGGCAGACCCGCTTCCGCCAGTTGCTTCTGGGTTCGGTCACCTCCGGTGTACTGCACGACACGATGTCGAGCGTGCTGACCGCCGCGCATACCGAGGAGGAACCGCCCGCCGCCGCGCTGCCGAACTCGATCGTCGCCGCGATCGATTTGAGCCCGTTCTCGGCCGACGTCCTGACGATGGCCGCCCATTTCGCCGAATATTGCGGCGCGTCTGTGCGCGTCGTGCACGCGCTGCCCCCGGTGATGATGGGGCTTGCCGGCGGGTTCGTGAATCTCGAATCGTCGCTCGCCGCCGAGCATGCCGCCGCGAAGTATGCCGAACTCGCCGCGAGCACCGGCACCAGCGCCCCGTTCAGCGTCATCCGCGGCAACACGGTCGCCGACGCCGTCATCGAGGCCGAACAGCAGTTCGGCGCCGACCTGCTCGTCATCGGGCGGGGCAGGATCCAGGGCGTTCTCGGCCGCCTGCGCACCGGCGCCCACGAACTCATCCGCCGTTCCCGCTGCCCTGTGCTGAGCGTCTAAATCCGCACCGGCCGGGTCGGTTCACCCGCTCTGCGGTCCATCCCCCATAATGGTCCCATGCGCCGACGCGCCCTTCTGCCCCTGCTCGCCGCCCCCGCCTTTGCCCAGTACGAGGAAAGCAAGGGCGATGTCCCTTGGGTGCCGACGCCGGACGAGGTCATGAACACGCTCTTCCGCATGGCCAGGCTCACCGCCCGTGACACCGTCTACGATCTCGGCTCCGGAGATGGCCGCGTCGTTATCTACGCCGCCAGGCACTTCGGCGCCCGCGGCGTCGGCATCGAGATCGAAGGCCACCGCGTCGAAGAAGCCCGCCGCAACGCCGCCGAGGCCGGTGTCGCCGCGCGTGTTCGCTTCGTCGAGCAGGACCTGTTCAAGGCCGATTTCGCCGAGGCCAGCGTCATCTTCCTCTACCTCTACACCGCCGTCATGGCGAAGCTCAAGACGAAGATCCTGGCCGCGTGCAAGCCGGGAACCCGCGTCGTCGCCTATCAGTTCAACGGCATGGGTGACTGGAAACCGGCCCGCGTCTCCCGCCGCCACGACTACCCGGCGTACCTGTGGATCGTGCCTACTCGACCGGCTTCGTCCGGGGCGTAGCCACGTCGACCTTGTCGAACTCTTTCCCGTCGATATCGATGGCCCGCATCGTCGACGTCCCGTTGGCGCGGATGGTGACCTCCCACACATGGTTGATGCCGTCCGCCTTCGCCAGCCACCAGCCGTTGGCCAGTTCCGGCACCGTCCGCGTCGAAACCGCCCACGCGCCGTCGCCAAGGTAAAGAATGCCATTGGCGTCGTCGCGCTTGTGCCCGCGCAGCCGGTGGGTCCGCTTGTAGTTGTGATGGTCGTTTTCAAATACAGCCGTCACGCCGTACTTCTCCCAATGCGGCATCCAGTGCTGGCGGATCTCGATCGACCGCTTCGCGTCGAGCGGTGTGCCGCCCTTCGGCGCCTTCGTCGTGCCGTAGGCAGGATAGTGGTAGCCGACAAACAGGAACTGCTTCGACTGCCGCGCCGCCAGCGCCCCGGCCAGCCAGTTGGCCTGGGTACCTTCAATCGGGTTCGTGTGCGCCGTGTCCAGGACGACGATCGACAGGTAGTCGGCGAAGTCGAGCGCGTAGTAGGCCCGCTTCTCCGGTGTCGCGAAGAGCGAGTAAAAGAACGGCGCGTCCTGCGGGATCTTCCCGTTGTAGCCGCCCTTTACCTCGTGGTTGCCGATGCCCAATACCAGCGGGATCAATCGCCCGTCCGGGCCCACCGCCCGCTGCATCCACGACTTCAGCCACTCTACCCATCGGTTCGACAGCACGCCGTTCGCATAGGCCAGATCGCCCACGATCAGCGCGAAGTCCGGGTCCAGCGATCCCGCCGTCCCGTTCATCTTGTCCAGCTTCGGCCGCGTGCTGAACATGTCCCCGCCGGTCACGAACCGCACCGGCCGGTTCAGGTCCCGCGGCATCGTCCGAAACCGCCAGCCCTCCGACGCCTTTTCGATTGGCTTGCCGATGTTGAACTCGTAATTCGATCCCGGAAGCAGTCCGGTCAACTCCACTCGCCGGCCCTGCATCGTCGTATCCGCGATCGCGAACTTCGCCCCGGTTGCCTTCTGCCAGCCCGACTCCCCGATGCGGCGGTAGTGCACGTCCAGCGGGCTGTCGGTGTGAAGATCCACCCAGTTGACGGTCATCGTGGTCGTCGGATCGGACTGCCAGGTCAGGTACAACCCCACCAGATCCTGGGACCACGCGGACGCGGCCGCGAAGGCCAAAAGAAAAGTTCGACGCAGAAACATATCGGAGCTTCCAGGCTATCGCGAAATTCCAATCCACGATCCCGCCGGCGCCGCCGTCATGCCTTCCAGGAAACCGCCCATGCGCCCACTCGCCCTCTGGCTCCTCGCGTCCTGCCTGCTCCCCGCCGGCGTGGTCTCCGGCGTCACGCTCGACTGGGCCACCGGCCGCCCGCTCTCTCGCACCATCGTCCGCCTCATTCCGGTTCCCGGCTCCGGCGCCCCCGCGCAAATACGCCAGTTGCGCTCCGGCCTCACCGGCCAGTTCACCTTTCCTACGCTGCCCGACGGCCTCTACCTTCTCGAAACGCAGCGCGAGGGCTACCTGCCAGCCGCGCACGGGCAACGCCGTCCCACCGGCTACGGCACGCCCATCCGCGTCACCGCGGATTCCGCGCTGTTTACGGAACTGCGGCTCCACCGCATGGGAGCCATCACCGGGACCGTGCTCGACGAAAACGGCATCGGCATTCCGCGCGTCCCGGTCATCGCCTACGCGGCGAAACTGCCGCTTCGCATCGCGGGCCGCGGTACCGCCGACGACCGGGGCGTCTACCGCATCGCCGGTCTCCCGCTCGGCAAATACTGGGTGCGCACGGCCTCCCATGTGCTGGAGGACGGCACCGGCATGCTTCCCTACTTCGGGCCCGAGGCCGGCGAACCGCGCGACGCGATCCTCTACGAGGTGCGCTTCGACAACGATACTCCCGACGCCAACATCCGGCCCCGCCCCGGCGCGCTGGCTACCCTCACCGGCGGCATCTCCTGCGACCGCGGCTCCGGGGCACCCGTTACCCTCACGCTTTCAAGCGAGTTCTCCCGCCAGACCGTCGAAGCCGCCTGTGGCGCCGGATTCCGTTTCGCCGGCCTCGCCCCTGCGCAGTATGAAATCCTCGCCGTGTACCCCGATGGCGCCGGCTTCGCGTTCCTCGAGCGCAACATTTCCGAGAACGCGCAACTGGCAATCCAGGTCGCCCTCGCTCCGCCCGTTTCCGTCGAGGTGCGCCACGCCACATCACGCGCCGCCCTTCGCGTGCAGGTCGGACTCTTCGGCCGCCGCGAAGACCTTGCCGGACCCGGCGATCCGCGCGAGATTCCGCCCCGTTCCGCCACTCTGCCACCCGGCTACTGGCTCTTCGCCGCCAATCCGCCGGACGGCCACTACGTCGCTTCCATCTCCACGATGTCCGGATTCGGCCGCACCGCGCGCCGCAACCGGACTGCGGACTGGTTTCCCGCCCACCTGCAATCGAACTACGGCGAAACCATCCGCATCGCGCTCTCCGACCGCCCTGGCCAGATCGCCGGCCGCACCACCGCGCCGGGTGTGCCCGTGTTTCTCTGGCCCGTAAAGGACGAAACGCGTCACCAACTCGGCGGCGGCCGGGAAACTCTCTCCGACGCCAACGGCGCGTTTCGCTTCACTGGTTTGCCGCCCGGCGAATACCGCATCCTGCCCACCACCGAATTCCGCGAGATCACGGCGGAGGTCGCCGAGGAAGCCCGCGCAGTGACCGTTGCTCTCGCCGAGGGCCAGACCCTCGACGCCGGGGAGCTTCCCGTCTGGGTCGCTCCCTGACGTCCCGTTGTTGCTCTACGGGGAAACGCTGAGCGCCGTTGTCGCCGAAGCCCGCAGGCCGTTGGCGGCCAGGTCCAATTTCAGCGATAGGGTCCTTCCGGCCCAACTCGCCGGCGTCGAGATCACCAGCCGGTAGACCCCGTTCGACACCGGCGCGATCTGAACCGGCGCCGGCCCGGGCATCCCACTCAGCGTGAACTGCATCGCACTGAGCGGACTACTGGCCGTGATCGTGAACTCCATCGACGCGGCGGTTCCGGCCTTCACGCTGTACCGGTCGGACCGGAAGGCGAGCTTCAGGGACGCGGCCGGTTGCACGGTCACCACCACCGGCACAGTGGCCGCATAGGTGGGTGATGTGCTGGCCGCCGCCAGGGTCAACGGCACGGTCGCCACTGTTGCGGTTGCCGGCACGGTGAAGGTTACGTTCGCCGCCGTCGCGCCCGCCGCGATGGTCACCGCTGGGGCGGTCCATCCCACCGGCAGCCCATGCGGCGTGACGGTGACGGCCCCGGTGAACCCGGTGGCCCGGCTGATCGTCACCGGGATCGTTCCGCTCGTCCCGGGCGCCACCGCCGCCGGTGTCGCGGTTGCCAGCGAGAAAAGAGCCCGCGGCTGAACGATCAGCGTCAACCCCACCGTCGCCGTATAACCCCCGCTCGTCACTTTCGCCGTCAGCGTGTAGGTGCCGGCTACCGCCGTGGTCTGCGTGGCCACGTTGACGCTTGCCGTGCCGCCCAGCGTGACGCTACCGGGCGCCGACACCGTTACGCCCGCCGGCGCGCCGGTCACTGTCAGTGTGCCCGCGCCGCTCACCCCGCCCAAGCCCTGCGCCAGCAGTGTGTAGGCCGCCGCGCCGCCTGCCTGCACCGTGCGGGATGCCGGGTCGGCGGCGATGGTCACCGAGGGCGACGCGCACCGCCGGATGGCCTTGTAGACGTTCAGCCGCCCGCCCGTCGCCGTCTTTCCGGCCAGCGCGGCCAGCGGATCCACCGAGGCCAGCAGATGCTGTTTCAAGGTGGCCGTCGAAGCGGTGCAGCTTGAAAGCACCAGCGCCGCCGCGCCAGCGACGAACGGCGTCGCCATGGAGGTCCCGCTCATCGACGCGTATCGCGCCGCCGGATATGTGGAGACGATCCCGTCGCCCGGTGCCCCCAGGTGAACCTTCGTTCCGTAGTTGGAAAAGCCGGCCAGCGCGTCGGTGCGAGTCGTCGCTGCCACGCTGATGACGTTCGGCTGCGCGGAGTTCGCCGGAAAACTCGCCGTCGTGTCGTTGTTCGCCGCCGCGTTGCCCGCCGCCGCCACGAATAGAATATCGGCGTTGTTCACCGCGCCGATCGCGGCCTCCAGCGATGGGGAACTCGCCGGGAAGCCCCAGCTCGCGTTGATCACCCGGACATTGCCGTCCGGCCCGAATTGCCGCTTGATCTGCAAAACGCCGTCGAGCCCGCGCAGCGCGTCCGCCAGAGT
>CAYMTH010000273.1:0-554 GCA_964393235.1 uncultured Solibacteraceae bacterium
CGTAATGTCGTCGATCTGCGCCAGCACCCGCGCCACGCGCCCGATCCGCTCCTCGATCCCGTTCAGCCGCCCGATCGCGCTCCGCGACTTCTCCCCCGCCTCGGTCAACCGCTCCAGCAAATGGTGCAGAACCTTCTCCGACCCGCCAATCAACCCCGCGACGTCAATCGCCTCCGCCCCGCCTCCCTGCCCCAAAAACGACGCCGTACGGTCCAGACTCGACTGCGACAACCGCGCCGTCCCCCCAAAGCTCTCACAAACTTCCTCGACCGCGCCCTCAATCAGAGCTTTCGTCTCACGAATATGGCGGCTCAGCAGCGACAACTGCCCAACGCTACCGGCCACAAGTTCAGCGGCAGCCATTTCTTTCGATTCCCGCGGACCACAATTGCGCCCGCATGAATCTGATCGGCGTTCGGCACGGAAACGTGAGCCAGGATTTGTCCGGTAGCCGGACTTACTTCTTCCCCACCCGCTCCATCCCCGCCACCCCCGCCGCGAACACCCCCAGCCCCACCCCCAACCACGCCATCCACACCGGCACCCGGTCGGCC
>CAYMTH010000273.1:564-7157 GCA_964393235.1 uncultured Solibacteraceae bacterium
ACCCGGCGGAACAACCCCTCGAAGCCTTCCCCTTCCCCACCAGCAGCCCCCCCGCCAATACCCCGGCAAACCAGAGAAAACCCACCAGCATCGCCCACCCCATCACCGTCTTCGCCGCCCGCGCCGCCCACGGCGTCACCCCGATCCAGCCCCCCAGCGCCATCCCCGCCGCCAGCCCCAGCCACGGCAGATCGAACCACGTCCCCTGCCGCCACCCAAGCGCCAGCAACGGCTTGCGCAGCATGATCGTCCCCCTCCACACCAGCACGCCCATCCCCGCCATCCATCCCGCCACCCGCAGCGCTCGACCCATCCCAAAATGTTATAACGGACCATGGCCGCCCGTCTTACTTTTGCCTTACTCCTCCCGGCGACCCTCGCCGCCGCCCCGACCTTCCACAAGGACGTCGAACCGCTCCTGCAGAAGCACTGCCAGGGCTGCCACCGCCCCGGCGAAGCCGCCCCCTTCTCCCTGCTCACCTACAAGGATTCCCGCCCCTGGGCCAAGGCCATCCGCGCCGCCGTCACCACCCGCAAAATGCCCCCGTGGTTCGCCGACCCCACCCACGGCAACTTCGCCAACGCCCCCCGCCTCTCGCCCAACGACATCCAAACCCGCCAGGCCTGGGCCGACGCCGGCGCCCCCGCCGGCAACCCCGCCGACGCCCCGCCCCCCCTCAAATTCGCCGACGGCTGGAAAATCGGCACCCCCGACCTGATCGTCGAAATCCCCTCCGCCTACCCCATCCCCGCCAAAGGGACGATCCCCTACATCTGGCTCGCCGCCGACCCCAAGCTCACCGAGGACCGCTGGATCGAAAAAATCGAGGTCCGCCCCGGCGAACGCTCCGTCGTCCACCACGCCCTCGTCTTCGCCCGCCACCCCAACTCCAAGTTCCGCCCCGACCTCCAGCCCGGCGACGCCAAACCCGCCGTCGAACCCGCCCGCACCTCCGACCGCCCCCAGTCCTCCCGCGGCGCCTTCCTCCTCGGCGGCGGCGGCAACGCCGAAATGATCGTCGACTACGTCCCCAACGGCGACCCCTTCATCGCGCCCCCCAACCACGCCCGCCTCCTCCCGGCCGGCTCCCACATCCTCTTCCAGATGCACTACACCGCCATGGGCCGCGAAACCACCGACCGCACCCGCATCGGCATCGTCTTCGCCAAAAACAAACCCACCCACCGCATCGTCAACGACGCCATCCTCAACACCTCCATCCGCATCCCTCCCGGCGCCCCCGACCACGCCGCCGAAGCCATCGTGACCATCCACCACGACACCAAAATCGGAGCCTTCGGCCCCCACATGCACGTCCGCGGCAAGGCCATGAAGGCGGAGCTCCTGCGCGAAGGCGCCGCCCCGGTCACTCTCCTCGACGTGCCCAACTACGACTTCAACTGGCAGCTCAAATACCAGCCCGCCGGCTTCGTCGACGTCCGCAAAGGCGATCAATTGAAGATCACCGCCCGCTGGGATAACTCACCGAACAACAAGTACAACCCCAACCCCGCGAAAGAGGTGTTCTGGGGCGACCAGAGCTGGTCGGAGATGCTCTTCTGGTTCTTTGACTATGTGGTCCCGGTCGACGTTCCCCCGTCCGCCGTTACGCGCCCGCTACGGGCGCAGCGCAACTAGCCGGTCCCGCACATCCCGCACCAGCAGCGTCCCGGCCGCCAGCGCCGGCAGCGCCCGCACGCCCGACTCGAAGGCGCGATGCGTGGCGACGCCCTGAAACCCGGCCGGCGTGGCCTCGGCGAGAACAATTTGACCGTTCTCCCGGACCATCAGAATCCGCCGCCCGACCAGCAGAATGCTGCCCGCGCCGAACCCGTCTTTTTCCCACCTCACTTTCCCGGTCTTCCATTCCACGCACCGCAGCACGGCGCCCGTCTCCTGCCGCCCGTGGTAGCCGTAAAGGTACCCGTCGCGCAGAACAGGCGTCGCGTAGTGGCACGACAGCGAATCGTCGCCCGACCAGACTTCTTTCGGGCTCCCACTGGACATATCGATGAGAATCGCCCCGGTCCCATAGCTGGCGGTCAAAAAAATCTGTTTGCCCGAAACGAGCGGCGTCGCGGCATTCACCGACGCGGCCGACCGCGACCGCCACCGCATCTGCGCCAGGACCTTACCCGTATTGGGCTCGAGCACGGCCAGCCCGGTGCGCGTAAAGAAGACGGCGCCCAGCCCCGTGACAACCGGTGACGAGTACCCCGCCTCGTCGTTCAGAGCCTGCCAGACGGTCTTCCCGGTCGCGGCGTCGAAGGCGACGATCCCGCCGCCGTTGGCACCGCCGACCCCGACCAGCACCTTCCCGCCAAACACCACCGGCGAGCAGGCCGCGCCGAAGTAGCCTTTGGGAGCCTGAAACTCCCGCATCGCGGCCCGTTGCCAGAGCTGTTTGCCGGTCTTCGCGTCAAAGGCGGACAACACGCCCTCGGCCCCGTAGGTGAAGACCCGCCCATCGGCGACGCAAGGCGCGGCCCGCGGACCTTCGTCGAAGCCGAAGTCGTCGCGGTAGCTGGTGGCGCAGGCGGCGCGCCAGGCCGGCTTGCCGTTCGCGAGGGACAAGGCTTCCAGGACCTCTTCGGAACGAACCCGGTGAAAGACGAAAACGGACCCGCCGCTGGCGACGGGAGCGGCGAACCCGGCGCCGACGGGATGAGACCACGCGGTTTTGAGCGGCCCGCCGTTCCAGGCAAAGTCGAGGTCGGGGTAGAACCCGTTCCTGGCCGGCCCGAGGTGCTGGGGCCAGTCCCCTGCCCTCGCCATTGCCGCCCCGATCCCGAAAACCACCGCGCGCCGTCTCATTCCCTCAGCATACAAGGTGTCCGCGCCGCTCCCGCGGGTAGAGAGGGCAGTCCTGGGAGCAACCTCCCCGCCGGCGTCTAGAGCAGCCGCGCCGTCCGCCTGCCCGCCATCTTCTTCGCCAGCCGCTCCCGCCGCTTCCCCAACTCCGGCCCCGCCCCCATCCGCAGCGCCTCCTCGGTCAGATCCAGCGCCAGCGCGTAGTTCTTTTCGACGTGCTCGTAATACTTCGCCAGTTCTTCGAACGCCCCCGCCTGGTGCGGATTTCGCGCCGTCGTCAGCTCGGTGAACAGAGCCACCGCCCCCGCCTCGTTGCCCAGCTTCTTCTCGAGCAGCGCGCAGTCCCACATCGTCCGCCATACCAGCGCGTCCGGCAGCCCCTCCCCGACCGCCCGCCGCAACAGCGCCCGCGCCTCCCCCGTCCGCCCCGCGGCCTTCAACCACCGCGCCAATCCGACCATCTCCGCGCCCCGGTGCAGCGGCACCTCGAGGGGCGCGTGAAACGCCCGCGGGATCACCCCGGTCAAACACGCCAGCGTCAGAATATCGAACGAGTTGTGCTCAAAAATCCCCGCCATCCGGTGCGCCGCCCGCGTCCGGATGAACTCGAAATACAGGTACGGGATCATCGATCCCGGCACGTCGTCGATCCGCTCGACGCCCAGAATCTGGTTCTCCAGCTCCACCAGCCGGCAGCTGTCGAACGCCAGCCGGTAGAGCCGCCGCGCCCCGTACAGCAGGTCGAAATGCTCCATCCGCGCAAACGGCGGCGCCATCCGCGACATCCGGTACCGCGTCTCGAGCAGCGGCTGATCGTAGGCCCGCCCGTTGTACGTCACCAGCACGTCGAACTGCCGCAAATGCTCGGAAAGCGCCGCCAACTGGCTCGCCTCCTCCGAATAATCCCGCATGAAGAAGTGCCGCAGCGCGAACCCCTCTTCGGTCAGCCCGCCCACCCCGATCAGGAACGCGTACGTCCCCGAACCGCCCGCGAGCCCCGTCGTTTCGGTATCGAGAAAGGCGATCCGCCGCGGGTCCACCCGCGCCAGTTGCCCCTCGCTGATCGCCGAGAGAAGGTCGGGCGGCATCTCCTGCAGGTCCGAAATGTACACCGAACCGTGCCGCTGATGGTTCCGCCACAGCCGCCGCGACTCGAAGTGCGCGCCCTTTTCGGTGCGCACCTCATCGCCGTCGAGCCCCGCGACAACCGGGGCGGGCGCCGCAACCGGTTTCGGCTCAACGGTTTGTGAAACCGCCGCGATCCGGGCGCGCAGGTGGGCCAGCTGCTCCTGCAGGTGCAACGGGCCGCGCTTCGCCTCCTGTTCGCCCACATCGCAAAGTGTATCACGCCCTGCGTTAGTCCTGGCGCAGCACCGACGCCGGATCGAGCCGCGCCGCCCGCCGCGCCGGCAGGTAGCAGGCCGCGAAGGCCGATGCAGCCAGCAGCGCCGCCGCCGGGGCCGCGGCCGCCCCGCTCAGGGGCCAGGCCGCCGCGAGGCCCAGCGCGAGACCGAGGCCGGTCAGTCTAAGTCCTTTCCAAAGAGCCGTTTGCACGAGGGTCGAGGGGGCCGCGCCGAGCGCCATCCGGATGCCGAACTCCTTCGCCCGCGCCCGGACATCGGCCGCGAGCAGCCCGTAGAGGCCGATACAGGCCAGCGCCAGCGCCGCCAGGGAGAAGCCGCCCAGCAGCCCCGCCGTCGCCCGGGGCTCCGACCAGGCCGCTTCCAGGCGCGAATCGAGCGGGCCGGCGAAGCGGATCAGCGCGAACGGATCCACCCGGCGGACGGCCGCGATCAGGGCCGCCGGATCGCCTTCCATACTAGCCACCAGCGCTCCGTGGGGCCAATAAGTGCGCTCAAAATGCACGAAAACCTCACACAAATCGCTCGTTTCGACGCTGTTTTGGGCCACATTTTCGAGTACACCCGCGATGGTGTACCATTCCGGCGCCCGCTCGGCGTCGGTCAGCGACACCCGCTGCCCGACGGGACTCTCGGCGCCGAAGTACCGTTTTGCGAAGGCGGTATTGATTAGCAGTTCGCGCTGGCGCGGGTCGGGGAGCCGGCCGGCCGCCAGCGGGATGCGCAGCGCCTCGACGGCGCCGGGCGTCACAGCGCGCAGGCCGTAGGAGCGCCGGGCCTCGGCTTCCGAGAGGTTCCGGCCGTGGATGCGCAGGTAGCCGCGGCCCTGGGTGCCGCCCTCGAGCGGCAGCCGGTCAATAAACCCGGCCGTGCGAACGCCCGGCACCGAGCGCGCCGCGTTCTCCGTATCTCGATAGAATTGCAGGAGTTTATCGCCGTCGGTGTCCCAGGGAAGAGCGAACTGCACGGCGACGACGCGGTCGGACTGGAACCCGAGCGGGCGCTGCCGGGCGGTGAGGAAGGCGTTGCCGAGAACCGCCGCGGCCGCGAGCAGGACCAGCGAGACCGCGACCTGGCCGACGACGAGCCCGCCGCGCAGGCGCGGGGCGCGGTAGGCCGGGAGAAGGCCGATGGCGAGGGCGCAGAAGAGGGTCAGGCCGGCGGCGAACAGCACGGCGCGCAGGTCGAGCGCGACGGTGGCCAGCAGCGGCAGATCGGCCGGCAGGAACGACTTCGCGACCGTGAGCGTCCAGGCGCCGGCGAGCCCCCCGAGCAGCCCGCCGGGCACGGTAAGCCATAGAGATTCCATAAGATAGAGGCGCAGCAGGTCGCCGCGCGTGGCCCCGATGGCGATCCGGATCGAGGCCTCGCGGGTCCGTTCGGCGTTGCGGGCGAGGATCAGGCCGGCCAGGTTGGCGCAGGCGATCAGCAGTACGACGAGCACAACGGCGAAGGCCAGATAGACGGTATCGACATCGGCGGCGAGGACGGCGCCGAAGGGCTTGAATGTGGCGCTCAGTCCTTTATCGGCATCGGGATTGGCGGCGCGCATGGCGGCCGAGAGAGTGGCCAGTTCGGCGTTGGCGCGGGCCGGGTCGGCGGCCGGCTTGAGCCGGGCGACGACTTGCAGGAAGCCGGCCGTGCGGGGGCCGGCGAGGATGTCGCGGCCGGCGGGGAGCCAGAGGTCGTAATCCTCGATGAGCGCGGCTTCCGGACCGAGGACGCCGACGATCTCGACGCCGCCGGCCTGTGTTTGCAACACTTTCCCGATGACGCCCGGGTCGCGGCCGTAGGTCCGTTCCCAGTAGCGGTGGCCGATGACGCCGGCGCCGGGCTCTTCCGGACCGGGCAGGCGCCCGAGAACGGGACGGTAGCCGAACGTGCCGGCGACGTCGCCGACCAGGCGCAGGGCGCGGAGCGGGAGCGGCGAATCGGTCCCGCGCACGACGAGCGTTTCGCCGTAGAACCCGCTGATGGCGCTGACCGCGCCGAGCGACTGGGCGTAGTCGCGCAGGCGGGCGGGGTTGCCGCCGGTGGGTTCGCCGTTGCGGGTTTCGACGACGGCCATCAGCCGGTCGGGGTTCGGGACCGGGAGCGGCTTCAGCACGAGGCCGTCGAGCAGGGAGAAAACGGCGACGTTGGCGCCGATGCCGAGCGTGAGCGTGGCGAGGCCGGCGAACAGGAACGCGGGGCGGCGGCGAAGGGCGCGGAGGCTTAGGCGGGATTCGCGGAGAAACGTGTCGAGCCAGCGCAGGAGGTGGGTTTCGCGAGTTTCTTCGACGATGCGGGCGCGGCTGCCGAACTTGGTGCGGGCCTGGCGGAAGGCCTCGGCTTCGGGCACGCCCTGGCGCATCAGGTCAGCAGCGCGCATTTCGATGTGGAACTCGAGTTCGTCATCGATCTCGGCGTTGCGCCGGTGG
>CAYMTH010000274.1:0-7109 GCA_964393235.1 uncultured Solibacteraceae bacterium
CCCGTCACGGTCCACGAAGAGTAGTCGGAGGGCGTTGGCGTCACCGTAACCGACCCCGACCCGCCGCCCGCTCCCACCGTGGCCGATGTCGCGGAAAGCGTCACCGAGGCCGTCGGAACCGAAGGGGCCGTAACCGTCGCGGTCAATGTGCCAGCCGAAGCCAGATACGAAGCGAAACTCGCCAGCGTGATGTAGTAAGTCCCGGCACGTAGCACCGGACTGGACGTTGGTGTCACGACGATGCTTTCATTTCCGCTCAGCGTTTGCGCGGAGTGGTCGGCGAGAACATATCCCTGGTCCGAAAGTCCCGCTATCCCCCCGAAATGCACGAAGAGGTCGTTGTCGGCGCCCGGCGTCTGCGTTGTCAATTGAACTTCCAGACGAGTCGCGTCAGAGGGAACGACGATCTGCCACGCGGCACTCCTGTCCGGAAAGTACGTTCCGGCGGCGGTCGAGGGAAGTGTTACCGGCGAAGCGACGCCCGACACCAACCGGGCCGTATCGCCGCCGCCCGCAGGCAGAACGACCAGCCAGAATGGCCCGTCGGCACCCCCGTCGAATGCCGTCGCTTCGATCGTGTAGGTCCCGGTCGTCGGGAGCGTGATGTATCCCGTCAGGTTCGGGATCGCCGCGTTCAGATTGCCCGCGCCGTCATCGTCCTCGGCCACCACCTGTCCGTTCGGGCCGACTAAATAAAGGTAGGCGTCAAATGCCGGCGACTCCTCCATAATCCGGATCTGCTGCCCCGCCGTACCCGCAAACGAGAAGCGGGCCGCATTGTAGTCCGAACCCCGGTACAGCGACCGGCAAACGCCTGTCGACGACAGCGTTCCGGGCGTCGGCGTGTTGAGATTGATCGCCGGCGCCGCGCAACTCGAAGGCGACGCCTGATTGACCGTGAGCGAGATCCCGGCAATCGTCACCGCTCCGCTGCGCGCCGCCGTGTCGACGTTCGCCGCCATCTGCAGGCTTACCGTTCCGCTGCCGGATCCCGCCGACCCCGACGTCACCGAAATCCAGTTCGCCCCCGGCGACGCCGTCCATCCGCACCCGGCCGCGCTCGCCGTCACCGTCACGTTCCGCAAAGTCTGCTCCGCCGGCACGCTCAACGATGTTGGCGAGATCGAATAAGTACATCCGGGCACCGTGAACGACAGTGTGAAAGCCCCGCTCGCCCCTGCCGTAAACGATGTCGCTTCGATCAAGTACGTCCCGCTCGACGGCAGGCTGAACCAACCCGAAACCGCCGGAATCCGGCTGTTCGTGCCGCTGCTGTCCCCGTTCTCGGCGACAATCGTGCCGGCCGGCCCGATCAAATAAAGGTGCGTGTCGAACGCCGTCGAGCTCATCGTGAGCGCGACCTGCTGCCCCGCGCTCCCCGAAAAACTGTACCGCTGCGCCAGCGTGTTGCCGCGGATCGGGCTCGTGCAACTGCCCGTACCCAACGTCCCGTTCACCGTCGCGCCCGCCGCGATCGGCGTCTCCGGGCAGCTCCCCGCGCCCGCCTGTTGCACCACCACCGTCACCCCGCCAATCTGCACCGACCCCGACCGCGCCGCCCCGGACTGATTCGCCGCCACCGAAAAACTCACCTGCGCGTTGCCGGTTCCCGACGCCGGCGCAATGCCGCTGATCCACGCCGTCGTCGTCGAAGCTGTCCACGCCGTCGCCGCCGTCACCGTCACCGAGAACACTCCCCCGCCCGCCGTCGCCGCTATCGATGTCGGCGTCACGGTGACTGCCGTCCCGCTCGCCCGTGGCCGGTACGCTTCCACCGTCGCCGCGCTCTGCGTAAACGTCTGCGCCACGTCGGCCGAATTCGGTTCCGTCACCGGCACGCCCAGCGGCCGCCCGCCGTACGTCACCAGCGGCGAAGAAAAATACTGAACCGTCGGGCAGTCGATCCCGCCCGAACACTGATACGCCATGATGTCTCGCCCATACGGCAGCGCAGCGATCGACTGATAGCCGTAAGAGTATGGAAACAGCCCCTGCGACGAAGCGTTGGCCCGGTCGTGCGCCGCGCCCAGGTTGTGCCCCAACTCGTGCGCAAACGAGATGTTCCGCCAGAACGCCGGGCTCGACGCGATCGTCACGCTGTACCCGTACCGCGCCGACGACGTGCTGTTCGTCCGCAGCACCCACGCGATCCCCCCGCAATCTCCGGTCTGCGTCCACAGGCTCACCAGGTCGGCCCCGTATTGCGTCCGCAGCGTCTCGGCATTGTCCATCTGTCCGTCGCTCGGATTCGTCACCGCGTCGAGCGACGTCGAACAACTCCCCGTCTCCGTATAGGTCACCTCCGCCGTGCCCGCCAGCGCGATCCGCATCGCCAGTCCCGTATTCGCATACGCCTGGTTCGTATAGCTGACCGCGTCCCGGATCTGGTTCACGATCGCCGTCTCCCCGCCGGCCGCGTTCTTTGCGGCCGTCGTATACAGCACCAGCACGTCGATCACGCTCGCCGGACCCGCCGACTCCCGACGCTCCGGCGCGTCTACCATCGCCGCCCGCACCGGCGCCGCCTTCCCCTCCGGATCCGCCGGCACCGGACACTGCTCGTTCACCCGGCTCCGGTCGACTTCCGAAACCGTCAAATCCCCCGCCGTGCCCGAAAACTCATATACCCGCCCGTCGCCGGCCGCCAGATACCCGGTCACCGCCTCTCCGGTCATCGACAACCGGAACAGCCCCGGCAGCGGCGTGTCAACGCTCCCCTGCCAGGAAACCGTCTCGCCGTTGTTCCAGATCTCCGCGCTCTCCAGCGTAACCGGCAGCGTCAACCCGGCCGCCGGGTTCACCGCGATCCG
The DNA here is from genome assembly GCA_964393235.1 of uncultured Solibacteraceae bacterium. Classification (GTDB taxonomy): domain Bacteria; phylum Acidobacteriota; class Terriglobia; order Bryobacterales; family Bryobacteraceae. The sequence goes on from CAYMTH010000274.1 coordinate 2,811, forward strand.
CACCGCCTTCCCCTCGGCCCGCGCCGCCTGCAGCCGTTCCGCCGAGACGGCGTCGAACAACCGGCCGTCCAGCGTCGCCCGCGCGCTCCAACGCCGCCCGGCCTCCGTCCGCGCGCTCCCCGGCCCCGTCGCGTGCCGGAAGACCGTGGGCAACGGCTGCGCCCAGGCTCCCAGCCCCAACAACAACGCCAGCGCGGCGAAACGGCGATACAACGCGATAGTCCTCCATCCGGCTATCGGCACTTCGCCCGCGAGACTTTATAGCGTTACCGCCCCGTCCGCACCCGGGTGATCGGCAGCGGAACGTACTCCGGCCCGTACAGGCAGTTCCGTGCCACCCCGTCACCGGCAAGCGAGACGAATGCCCCCACTGCGCCGCCGGGCAGTGGATCCCGGATGGCAGGGACGCCCAGCAGGGAGTACGGCGGCCGGCTGGCCGGCATGGGAATGTCCCCCGGGCGGGTCAAGCCCCACAAGGCTGCCGACAACTTTAGCGCATAAGCGTCCCGCGCCCGCGCCAGTTCCGCCACCAGTCCGCGCTGCTCCGCCGTCAAAATCGCGTCCATCTCCCGCCGCAACTCCGCCTCCCGCGCCGCGATCTGCCGCCGGTGCGCTTCCAGTTCCCAGTACCGTTCGCCCAGTTCCGCCGCGCCCGGAGCCGCCAGCCCGAACTCGGCCTCGATCTCCGCCCGCACCTCGCTCATCCGGGCCTGCCGCTCCATCTGGAACGAAACGTGCGAGCGCGTCTTCTCTTCGATCTGCTTTCCCTGCGCTTCCGACAGACGTAAATACTCGCGCAGTGGCCCCATCTCGGCCCATCCCCAGCCGCGAAGGAGTCCCGGAAAAAGATTTGCCTCCGCGCGCCCCTCGAGCGGCGGAAGCAGATTGAACCCCTCCGCCTGCCACGCCAGGACGGCCATCTGGTCGCTCCCCTCGATCGCCTGCATCCGCTCCCTCTGGCTGGCCGACAGCAGCGCCATCTGCCGCTCATACAGCCCCCGCCGCGGCGTCTCCGAATCCCGGCACAGCAGCTCGATCTCCCGGTATCGCGTCCCCAGCGCGCCCTTGTCCGGCGCCGCCCGGCGCGTCTCGCTTTCAATCTCCCGGTTGAGCGTGTTCACCCGCTCGTAAATCGGCTTCTGCTCGGCCGCAAATCGAGCCGCATTTGCCATGATTTCCTGCGCCTGCTGCTCGCTCAATTGCAGATACCGCAACAACGCGCCGTCGATCGATTGCGCCCAAATCGACACCGAAACAACTCCCAGCAGGATCGCTCGCATGCCGCCTATTGTCGCAAATTACATATGGAAATCCAGGAACACCGCATAAAATCCACGGTCCGCGCCGGGCGAATACCGCTTCAGAAAGGAACCCGCGAACAGGTGCCCGAACTGAAAGCCGAAGTCGGTATATCTGCTCAACTTCAAGTCCGCCAGCAGGTCGAGCTCCTTCCCGATATCGGTCGTCGACGCCCCGCCGCGCACCGCCGGCGCCAGCACAGCCCCGCTCGCCCCGTACAGCGCGTCGCCCGCGCTCGCCAGCCAGAAGTGATGGCCCTCCGCCTTCAGCGTCAGCCGTTTCTCCGGATGCAGCCACACCCCCGCCCGCACGTTCCGGTTGTTCCGCCGTCCGATCTGGTCCGCCACGCCGTAAATGCCGTGGTTCGTCGGGTACAGCTGATCCAGTGTGTTCACCACACCGTCCCCCGCCCGCCGGTCTCCCGACGCGTAGTTCCCCTCCGACAGCAGCGTCGGCTGCCACGGCAGCATCCGCAGATGCCGCTGTACCTGAACCGTCGCCCCGTAGCCCCGCAAATCCGCGTTGCCGATGTGTCCCCGCTGCCCCAGCAACTCCGCTTCGTAGTTCCAATTCCGCCCCGCCGCGCCCGCCGATCGCAGCCCGTACGTCCAGCTCCCATACGCCCCCGCCATGCCCGGCTCCCCCACAAACCGCGGCGCCGTCCGCCACAGCACGTACGGTTCCACCTTCGCGCCCGGCAGCCACGACCCCATCGACGCATAGATCCCGTGCAGATTGTTGCCCTGTTGATGGTGGTCCCACGCGTCGGTCGAGTTGTTCACCACCGAACTCGCAAACAGATCCACGCGGTCGTCCCCGCGCCGACCCTTGTGGTGCAGCGCCAGCCGCACCGCGTCGAACGCGCGCGCCGTATTGCCCCACTCCGCCGCGCCCACCACGCGCTCGCTGCCGAAGATCAGCCGCTGCCGCCCCGCCTTCACGTCCCACCATCCGTTCTCGCGCCCCAGCATCACATACGCCTGCCGGACATCCGCCCGGTCCCGCACGCTCGCGTCCGGCCGCGTCAGAAGACCAGTCCGTGAATCCTGAAACTGCCCGAAAAAGGTCATCCATTCGAGCGGCTGCACCCGCACGTCGAACCGGTATCGCTCCAGCAGATAGTTCGACTCGGCGCCCTCCTGAAAGCCAACACCGCTCTGCCCCTCGCCCCGCCACCGCACCTGCGCGCCCAGCGACAGCCAGGACGGGAGATGCTCGTTCAGCGGTCCGCGCTCCTCCGCGGCCGCCGCCAGCGAAGAACAAAGCAAAATGGCAAGAGGTAGGCGAAAATTCATGGTTCCTTGGGGCCAGCATACGAGGGTTCCCCGCCATTCCGGCGCCTCCCCCGGAAAATCGGCCCCGCGAGTTCCGGTCGCAGGGGACAACTCTGTTTACCCCTGTCACCGCCCCGCTGGCACCCGGCGATCCGTTTCGATAAGCTCCTGAATGTCATGCTCTCCCGCCGTCACTTCCTGGCCGCCGCCCCGCTTGCCGCCGCGACGGCGAAACCCGTCCGCGTCGCCGTCTACGGCATCGGCCACGCCCACGGCCTCGGCAAGGTCCAGACCCTCCGCGCCCTCCCCCAGTTCGAACTCGCCGGCATCTGCGAACCCGACGCCTCCCAACCCCGCAACCACAAGTCCCTCGACGGCGTCCGCTGGCTTTCCCCCGACCAGATGCTCAATGACTCGTCGATCGAACTCATCGCCGTCGAAACCCGCGTCGAAAACAACCTCCGCTACGCCCGCCAGGCCATCGACGCCGGCAAATTCGTCCACCTCGACAAAGCCCCCGGCAACGATCTCCCCGCCTTCCGCGCCCTCCACGCCGAAGCGGCCCACCGCCGCCTCGCCATCCAACTCGGCTACCAGTGGCGCTACCACCCCGCCATCCAGGCCGCCATCGAAGCCGCCCGCAAAGGCTGGCTCGGCGACGTCTACGCCTTCCGCGCCCGCATCGACAAGCCCATGTCCCCCGCCGAGCGCGTCGACCTCGCCCGCTTCAAAGGCGGCATGATGTTCGAACTCGGCTGCCATCTCATCGACCGCGCCACCGCCCTCCTCGGCCGCCCCACCCGCTCGACCGGCTACCTCTGGCACCACGGCGCCGAAATCGACCACCTCGCCGACAACACCCTCGCCGTTCTCGAATACCCCCGCGCCACCGCCGAGATCTCCGTCGCCGCCATGCACCCCCACGGCAACGCCTACCGGACCGTCGAGATCACCGGTACGAACGGCTCGGCCACCGTCCGCCCCTTCTCGCCGTACAAGGTCACGACCCACCTCAAAACCGCCGCCGGCCCGTATCCCGCCGGCCTCCACGAGACCACGTTCCCGGCCGACCCGCTGCCCGCCCACTCCCCCGATTTCCTCGAGATGGCGCGCCTCATCCGGACCGGCGCCGAGCCCTCCTACTCCCCCGCCCACGACCTTATGACGCAGGAGATCCTCCTCCGCGTCTGCCACGAAATCGCCTGACGCGCTACTTCCCCCGTTCGATGATCCGCACGGTTTTCGCGACCAGGTCCCCGTTCGGTCTCCGGCTCGCGTCGACGACGATCATCCACCCCGTCCCGACACTCTTCTCTTTCGCCGGTGCATTCCCGTCGAGAATCTTCATCGCCTTATCGATCTGGAACTCGAGCGTCTGGTCTTTCTCGACCTCGAGCACGATCTGCTTCTTGCTCGCGCCCTTGACGATGCCTTCGAACTTGAACAGGAGCGAGTCCGGCCCGTCGTATTTCCGGTTCGCGCCCCGCGGCCCGATCGGATAATACTGCGCCTCCGCTCCGAAGGCCAACAGAACGAAAAGGACAACAGCCCGCATGCCCCCATCCTACATCACCCCCAACCGAGGCCCTCCGGTCGGGGAAAGGCTTCAGCCTGTCCCCGCGCGACAACCCCCCCCCCCGCCGGGGAAAGCCTCCGCCCGTCCCCCCGCGGGAAACCCCCCCCCCCCCCCCCCCCCCCCCCCCCCCCCCCCCCCCCCCCCCCCCCC